>DATLGH010000030.1 GCA_035540635.1 Egibacteraceae bacterium
CCCACGGCTTCGGCGCCCCCCGCCCCGCCGCCTCCGCCACCGCCGGCGGGTGGCGACGACGACATCGACGACGACATCGACGACGATGACGACGACGATGACGACGACTGAGGACGGTGAGGGTCAGAGCGAGAACGGCGCCGGCGGTCTGCGCCGGGTGCTGTCGAGCCTGCGCGTCCGCCTCGTCGGCGGCTACCTGCTCCTGCTCGCCCTCGCGCTGGCGGCGTCGATCGTGACGGTGCGCGCCGTGCTCCTCGACCGCGTGAGCGCACGCATCGACCGCGAGCTGCTCCAGGAGGTGGAGGAGATGCGGGCGCTCGCGGCCGGCAGGGATCCTGTCACCGGTGAGCCCTTCGGGGACCGCGTCGACCGGGTCGTCGAGGTGTTCTTGCGCCGCAACATCCCCCACCGGCACGAGACCATGGTCGCCTTCGTCGACGGGGAGCCGTTCCTGCGCAGTGCGAACCCCCCGCCCCTGCGCCTCGACCTGCAGCCGGAGCTCGTCGAGCGGTGGTCGGTGCTGGAGACAACCCAGCGCGGGCAGGTGGACACGGAGGTCGGCCCGGTCGACTACCTCGCCGTACCCCTGCGCGCGGACGGGCAGGCACGCGGCGTCTTCGTGGTCGCGGTGTTCACCGCGTTGGAGCGGGCGGAGGTCGACGAGGTCGTCCGCCTCGCCGGCACGGTCGCCTTCCTCACGCTGGCGGCCGGCACCGTGCTCGCGTTCGCACTCGCCGGCCGGGTGCTCCAGCCGGTGCGGCAGCTGACCGCGACCGCGCAGCGGATCACCGACACGGACCTGTCGCGACGCATCGACGTCCGCGGGCACGACGAGCTCGCCGAGCTCGCCGCCACGTTCAACGGGATGCTCGACCGCCTGGAGGGGGCCTTCTCCGGACAGCGGGCGTTCCTCGACGACGCCGGGCACGAGCTGCGGACCCCGATCACCATCATCCGCGGTCACCTCGAGCTGATGGGCGACGACCCGGCCGAGCGGGAGGAGGTCGTCGCGCTCGTCCTCGACGAGCTCGACCGCATGCACCGCATCGTCGACGACCTCCTGCTGCTCGCCAAGGCGCAGCGGCCCGACTTCCTGCGCGAGGAGGTCATCGACGTGCGCGCGCTGGCCGAGGAGGTGTTCGCCAAGGCCCAGGCGCTCGCGCCACGCGACTGGCGGTTCGAGGCCGTGGGCGACGGCCGGATCGTGGGTGACCGTCACCGGCTCACCCAGGCGCTCGTCGCGCTCGCGGCAAACGCCGCGGCCTACACCGAGGAGGACGTCGAGGTCGCGATCGGTGCGGCGGTCACGGACGGCCACGCGCGCCTGTGGGTCCGTGACGAGGGGCCCGGCATCCCCCTCGGCGAGCAGGAGCGCATCTTCGACCGGTTCGCCCGCGGTTCCCACGGGCAACGCAGCCGCGACGGCAGCGGGCTCGGTCTGGCGATCGTCCGCGCGGTCGCCGAGGCGCACGGCGGGCGCGTGGAGCTGCGCAGCCGCGCCGGCGCCGGTGCGACCTTCACCGTGGTGATCCCCGTGGACCGGGCCGGCGACGGAGACGGGCGGTGAGCCGCATCCTCATCGCCGAGGACGAGGCGCGTATCGCGTCGTTCCTCGAGAAGGGTCTGCGGGCGAACGGCTTCGTCACCTCGGTGGCGAGCGACGGGATCGAGGCGCTGCGGCGCGCGCGCAGCGGGGAGTTCGACCTGCTCATCCTCGACATCGGCCTGCCCGGCAAGGACGGCTTCGCCGTGCTCTCCGAGCTCCGGGGGACCGGCAACCGCTTGCCGGTGATCGTCGTGACCGCCCGGGACGGCGTCGATGACACCGTGGCGGCGCTCGAGGGGGGGGCCGACGACTACGTCACGAAGCCGTTCGCCTTCGAGGAGCTGCTGGCCCGTGTGCGGGTGCGCATGCGGGGTGACGCGGCCGTGGAGGAGACCGTGCTCCGCCATGGCGCGGTGTCGCTCGACCTGCGCACCCGCCGGGCGCGGGTGGGCGACCGGGAGGTCGACCTCACGGCCCGCGAGTTCACGGTGCTCGAGACGCTCCTGCGCCATCCCGGCCAGGTGCTGAGCCGTGAGCAGCTGCTCAGCCACGTGTGGGGCTACGACTACGACCCCGGGTCGAACGTCGTCGACGTCTACGTCGGCTACCTCCGCCGCAAGCTCGGCCAGCGCACGATCACGACCGTCCGCGGCATGGGCTACCGCCTCGAGGCCGTCGATGCCGGATGACGCCGACGAAGGCCGTTCCGTGACCGGTCCCGGGGGCCGCGTGCTCCTCGTCGAGGACGAGCCCCGGATCGCCGCGTTCCTCGTCAAGGGGCTGCAGGGCGACGGCTGCGACGTGGTCGTCGCGGAGGACGGCGAGGTCGGGCTCTACCTCGCCACCGCCGAGTCCTTCGACGCGGTCATCCTCGACATCGGCCTGCCGGGGCTGCACGGTGTGGAGGTGCTGCGGGGGATTCGCAGAGCGCGCCCGGCCCTGCCCGTCGTCATGCTCACCGCCCGCGACGAGCCCGACGCCCGCGACGTCTGCATGCAGGCCGGCGCGACCGGCTTCGTCACGAAGCCTCTCGTCTTCGCCGACCTGCGCGCGGTGCTCGCCGCGTGCATCTCTTCGGGTGCGGGCTGAACCGCCCGCCCCTTCCAAGCCGGTCCGCTGCTTCGGCGGCTTCCCGCGGACACCAACGGGTTGTCCGGCGGGATACCGCGGGGGTGGACCGCCCCGAGGGGCGGCCCACCCGCCGCGGGTCAGCGGGTGAGGACCGTCGGATCCCGGAAGGTGCCGACGAGGCCCGGCTGGGTCTCGCCCGGCGGCCGCGTGGTGTCACCGCGCAACCCGACGAAGTCGGTGAAGTGACCGCGCTCGGCGCACGTCGGCTGCGTGGCGTCACGCTGGTGCGCGAGGCACACGAGGATGCCCTGGAAGGACCCGTGACCAGTGATGTCCTGGAAGGTCCCGGTGCTCTGCGTGGGGGACAGCTCGAACCGCCCGGTCAGCTGCACCTCGTTGTCGGAGATCCGCCGGTACCGCGCCCGGAACTCGGTGACGATCGCGTGCTCGGTCTCGGTCTGGACGCCGTTGACCGTCTCGCAGAGGACGCTCGTGATCGTCCCCTCGATGAAGCCCCGGTCACCCCGCGGACCTTGCACCTGGGTGACGGTGCCCTGGACGTGGTGGCGGACCGCAGCGGTGCCGTCGTCGTCGTCGACACCGGGGTAGTCGGGCCGGAAGTCCAGCCCGAGGTCGTTGAAGGGCGCCCGCCCGGCGCAGGTACGGGACGAGTAGGCGAAGGTCTCACCCTCGACGAAGTCGTACGACAGCCGCTCGGTCGAGAAGAGCAGGCCCGACCAGTCGGGGTCGTCGTTGCTGTGGGTGTGGACGCTCAGCTGGAAACCGCCGCGCGCCTCCGACTTGGGTGCCTTGTTCGGATTGGCTGCGGCAGGGCCGACGAGCGCCAGGGCCGTCACGACGGCCAAGGCGAACACGAGACGTAGTCTTTGCATGCAACTCCCTTTTGGTAGCAATTCAGTCGCTTTCCCTTACTCGCGCGGGTTCAGGGCGCAAGGCGGGCTAGTGTAGCCAGGCTAGGAAAGTCGACAATCCTTTATTGCTCGACCCCGCGGCGTTGCGGGTACCGGTCGCTGTCGGCACCCCTCAACGGCTGGCGAACACGAGCGACTGCGTGTGGCCGGGCAGGTCGACGACGTCGACCGCGGCGAAGCCCGCCTCGGCAAGCCAGCGCGCATACTCCTCCTCCCCGTGCGTGTCCCCGCCGCCGCCGACGCCGAGCATCTGGACGGCGAAGGCCGGGACGACGGCGTTGCGGCCACGGACGAAGGCAAGCAGCGCGACGCCGCCGCGCGGGGCGACGACCGGACGCAGCAGGCGAAATAGGGCGGCATTGCGCGCGGGGTCGTACGTATCGGTGACGGCTGCGGCGAACACGATGTCGAAGGGTCCCTCCGCGAGGTCGTGGAAGAAGTCGCCGGCGCAGAGACGCACCCCGGCGGCCTCGAGTCGTCCGCTGCGGCGCGCGAGGTCGACGGCCTCGGGCCGGTCCTGCATCGTCACGGACAGGCCGCGGCGGGCGAACGCGAGGGCGTGCTCGCCGTGGCCTCCGCCGAGGTCGAGCACGCGCCGCGCGTGCGGGAAGCGCGACAGGCACGCCTCGACGGCGGCCGGTGCGACCGGACGCGCGTACGCCGCGAGGGCTGCGTACCACCGCTCGCGCTGCGCCGGCCCGGAGGCGGGCGCGGCGGTCGGCTCGACGCCCCGCAGGCGGGCGTCGAGCGCGCCGCTCCACATGCGTATGGAGCGGGCGTGGTGGCGCAGGAGCGCGGCGAGGTCGGGGTCGGGTGCGCCGGCGCCGGTCGCGTAGCGGCCGCCGCTGCGGCGTTCGACGATGTCCCAGACCGCGAGGAGGTCGAGGACGACGCGCACCGCGTGCTCGTCGAGGCCCGAGGCCGCCGCCACGTCGGCCGGCGTGCCCGGCAGGGCCGAGAGCACGCCGGCGTCGGCGGCGGCGTCGTAGACGAGCAGCATGCGCCAATCGCTCGCCTCGTCAGGCGGGGCGAGGAACGACCGGTCGGGGCGCACGGTCACCGGGCGGTCAGGAGTCCGTGGGCATGCCGGTCTCCTGGCCGGTGACGAACGCGTGCTTGTTGTACGTCGTCGGCACGACGCCGGCGACGCCGCCCGGGGTGTAGTACCAGGCGTCGAAGACCTCCGTGTCGTGGATCGAGAAGCCGGTCGGGTAGACGAGCGGCAGCAGCGGCAGGTCCTCGGCGACGATCTCCTGGATCTCGGTGACGATCTCGAGGCGCTCGTCGTCGTCGAGCGTGTTGAGCTGCTCGCGCGCGAGCTCGTCGACGCGCGGGTTCTCGTAGCCCTGCGCCTGCTGGACGAGCTGCTCCTCCGTCGAGTAGATGAGCCGCAGGTAGTCCGGTGCGAGGTCGCTGTTCATGCCGCCGAAGCTGATCATCGACATGTCCGTTTCGCCGGCCAGCACGCGCTGGTTGAACGACGGTGTGTCGAGCGCCTGCGGCTCCAGCTGCACGCCGATCTCCGCGAGGTAGCCCACGACGAGGTCGACCGGCGGCCCCGCCGGGGCGGGGACGAGGAGCTCGAACGACAGGGGCTGACCGTCGGGACCGGTGCGCATGCCGTCCTCGCCGCGGGCGTACCCGGCCTCGTCGAGGAGCGCGTTCGCGGCCTCGAGGTCGAACGCGTACTGCTCGACCTCGGCGTGGAAGGGATGCTCGGGCGGGATCCACCCGGGGTTGCCCGGGGCGCCGTTGCCGCCGAACAGCCGCTGCACCATGTCCTCGCGGTCGATGGCGAGCGCGCAGGCACGCCGGAACTGCGGGTCGGCGAGCGCGCCACCTCGGGCGAGGTTCCAGTACAGTGCCGTGCCGGCGGAACCCGGTGGCGCCTCGAGGATCTCGTAGCGGTCGTCCTCCTCGAACGGCGCGAGCGCGTCGTCGCGCAGCCCGTTGCCTCCGGCGGCGGACAGCTCACCGGCGAGCAGGGCGGTGAGCGGGTCGCCGACCTCGACGAACTCGAGCCGTTCGACGACCGGGGTCCCGAGGAAGTAGTCGTCGTTCGCGGTGTAGAGGTAGGACCCCTCGCCGGGGGAGTACTGCTCGAGGCGGTAGGGACCGGTGCCGACGAGCAGCGCGACGTCGCTGGCCTGGGCGGCGTCGTCGACCCCCGACCAGATGTGCTCGGGCACGATCGGGACCGCGCCTGCGGCGCCGAACTGCAGGAACGTCGCAGCCGGCTCCGAGAGGGTGAACTCGACCGTGTGGTCGTCGACAGCGGTAACCTCCTCGATCTCCTCGATCGGCTGCACGATGACCTGCGGCGAGATCTGCTGCTGGTCGAAGTACGCGAACGTGAAGACGACGTCCTGGGCGGTGAACGGCTCGCCGTCGTGCCAGGTGATGCCCTCGCGCAGCTCGAAGGTGTAGGTGAGCCCGTCGTCGGACTCCTCGAAACCGGAGGCCAGCCACGGCAGGACCTCCCCGCTCGCGTCCTTCCACACCAGCGTGTCGTAGATGAAGCTCGTCTGGACGTAGCCGGGACCACGCATGTAGCCGAACGGCGAGGGGAACCCCTGGTCGCCACCGGGCAGCCGCAGCGTCACGCGTTCCGGCGCCTCGTCGGTCGCCTCGGGCGTCTCGTCGGTCTCGGGTTCGGTGTCCTCCTCCTGGCCGGGGCAGCCGGTCAGTGCGAGGGCGAGCGCCACCAGGAGCGCCATGTGCCGGAGCGTTGCTTGCCTCATGCGGTTCCCTTCTCGTTGCGGATGGGCAGGTGGACAGGTTCGGGCCGGCGGGAGGCGAACGCGGAGGCGGCATCGACGAGCCGGCGGGCGGTCGGGCTCTGGGGATCGGTGGAGACGAACCTCGACGGGCCCTCCTCGACCACGCGGCCGGCGTCGAGCACGACGATGCGGTCGGTGACCTTGCGGACCACGGCGATGTCATGTGACACGACGACGAGGCCGAGGCCCATCTCGGCCTGTCGTTCGCGCAGGACGACGAGCAGGCGTGCCTGCTCGGACGCGTCGAGCATGCTCGTGGGCTCGTCGGCGATGAGCACCTTCGGACGGACGACGAGCGCGCGGGCGAGCGCGACCCGCTGCAGCTGGCCGCCGGACAGCTCGTGGGTGCGCGACCGGAGGAAGTCGCCTGCCGACGGCAGGCCGACGCTGTCGAGGACCTCGCGCACCGCGCGCGCACGCTCCGCGAGCGCCCCCGATCCGGCGACGTCGAGCGGCTCGCGCACGAGCTCCTCGACGGTCAGGCGCGGGGAGAGGGCGTCCCAGGGGTCCTGCATGACGAGCTGGATGCGCCGGCGCAGCGCACGGGCCGCGCGCCTGCGGGATGCGCGCAGCGGCTCGTCGCCGAGCCACACCTGCCCCGCGTCCGGCGCGACGTGCCCGGTGAGGACGCGCGCAAGGGTCGACTTGCCGCTGCCCGAGGGCCCGACGATGCCGACGGCTTCGCCCTCGCGCAGTTCGAGGGACACCCCCGTCAGTGCCTGCACCTGCGCGTTCCCACGCCCGAACGCCTTGCGCACCCCCGCTGCCGCGAGCAAGGTCTTCAGTCCGCCGAAGTGGCAGGCGACCAGGCGCCCCCGCGACAGCATGAGCGGAGGGTTGTCGTCGCGGCACCAGTGCTCTGCCTGCGTGCACCGCTCGAAGAAGGGGCATCCCGCCGGAAGGTTGCGCGGGTCGGGAGGGTGACCGCGGATGGGACGCAGGTCCTTCGTCGTGTTCATGACGGGGTAGGCGTTCACGAGCCCCCAGGTGTAGGGGTGGGCCGGGTCGGCGATCACCCGGTCGGTGTCGCCGACCTCCATGGCCTGTCCCGCGTAGAGGACCATCGTGCGGTCCGCCAGATGGGTGGCGTCGGGCAGATCGTGGGAGATCACGACGAGCGCGAAGGCGCGTTCCTGCGCCAGTGTTGCGACGCGGGCGACGAGCTCCGCCCTCGTCGCGGTGTCGAGGCCCGCCGTGGGCTCGTCGAGCACGACGAGCGCCGGATCGAGCACGAGCGTCATGGCCAGCAGGGCGCGGCGCCGCTCCCCACCGGAAAGCTGATGCGGATAGCGGTCGAGCAACTTGGGATCGAGCAGCATCCCCTCGGCGGCCGCCGTCACCCGGCGGCGGGCGCGTGCGGCGCTGAGACCGAGGCGGTCGCGCAGCGGCTCGGCAAGCTGCGTGCCGACGGTCGTCACGGGGTTGAACGGGGCGCCCTGCAGGGCGAGCGCGACCGTCGACCAGCGCAGCTCGCGGAGCCGCTCCGCCGGGGCGCCGATGAGCTCGACGCCGTTCAACCGGACGTTGCCATGCGCCTCCGGCGGCTGCACGAGGCCCGCGAGGCACATCGCGAGGGTCGTCTTGCCCGATCCGGACTCACCGACGACGGCGAGCGACTGCCCCCGCTCCAGGCGCAGGCTCAGTCCCCGCAGCGCGTGCACCCCGCCGGGGTAGCGCACCGCGAGATCCTCGACCTCGAGCAGCGCGCTCACGGGTGGGCTCCGACCCGCCGGTTGAGCAGCGGCTCGAGCCCCACGCCGAGGAACATGAACCCCGAGACGAGGACGGTGATGGCGAGGCCCGCCGGCAGGACCCACCACGTCCACAGCGGTGAGAAGTACAGGCCGGGGTGGGCGAGCGCGCGGTTGAGGATGAGCCCCCAGCTCACCGCGGTGGGGTCGGCCAAGCCGAGGAACGCGAGGCCGGTCTCCAGCAGGACCGCCTGGCCGGAGACGGCCACGAACCCCGCGACGATGAGTGGTCCGACCGCGGGCAGCAGGTGCCGGCGCATCACATAGAGGCCACCGCCACCGAAGCCGCCCGCCGCCGCGACGAAGCCCCGTTCCCGCAGGCTCGCCGCCTGGCTGCGCACCGTCCGCGCGATCACCGGCCACACGGTGAGCCCGATGGCGAGGACGAGGTTCGTCCTGCTCGGCCCCACGAGCGCGGCGACGAGGATGAGCAAGGGCAGGCGGGGGACGGCGAGCACGACGTCGACGACGCGCATCGCCACGACGTCGACGAGCCCACCGGCGAGCCCTGCCCCCACGCCGACGAAGGCACCGACGGAGATGGCCAACGTCGCCGCGCCGAGTGCGACGACGAGCGCGGCGCGGGCGCCCCAGACGAGCTGGGAGAAGAGGTCCTGCCCGATGTTGTTCGTGCCGATCAGGTGGCGGCTCGACGGGGGCTGGAGCGCCTCGCCGGCCAGGGCGCGCGGGTCGTACGGCGCGATCCACGGGGCGAGCAGGGCGGCGATGACGAGGGTCAGGACGAGCAGGCCCCCGACGAGCGCGAACCACGACCGCAGCCCGTGGCTCACCCGCGCATCCTCGGGTCCAGGCGGGTCGAGAGCACGTCGGCGAGGTAGTTGGCGGTGACCACCACGGCGCCGAGCACGAGGAAGCAGGCCTGCAGGACCGGGTAGTCGCGGAACTCCACCGCCTCGAACATCAACCGCCCGAGACCGGGATAGGCGAACACGACCTCGACGTAGATGCTGTTGGTGATCGCGAAGCCGAGGTGGACGGCGATGAGGCTGACGACGGGGAGCAGGGCGTTGCGCGCCGCGTAGCCGTACTTCAACCGGCGCTCGCGCAGCCCCTTTGCCCTTCCCATGAGCAGGAAGTCGGCCCCGAGCTGGCTGACCATGCCCGCGCGCATCACCAGGTACTGGCTGGCCGCGAAGCTCACCGCCATCACGGCCGCCGGCAGGACGAGGTGGTGGGCGATGTCGGCGGCGCGCTCGAGCAGTCCGAGCGCGGCGAACGGGGTGGTTCCGCCGGACAGGGGGAACCAGCCGAGCGTGGCCGCGAACACGAACACCGCCAGGGAGGCGAGGAAGAACGCGGGGAGGCTGTTCGCTGCCATGGCTGTGGTGAGCAGCCCGCGGTCGACACCGCGCCCGCGCCGCCAGCCCGACGTCGCCCCCGCCACGAGGCCTGCGGTCACCGCAACGGTCATCGCCGCCGCCACGAGCAGCAACGTCCACGGCAGCCGCTCCGCCAGGAGTCCGGCGACCGGGCGGTTGTGACGGATCGACGTGCCGAGGTCGCCGCGGGCGAGCCCCGCGAGGTAGGACACGTACTGCTCGCCGAGCGGCCGGTCGAGCCCGTAGTAGGCGGCCAGCTGCTCGCGCAGGGCTTCGCTCTGCACGTAGGAGGGAGCGGCCGGGTCGAGCAGGGCGACGAGCGGGTCGCCGGGCATCGCCCGCGGCAGCACGAACGTCAGCGTCACGAGGACGTAGACCGTCCCGAGGTAGGCGAGCAGGCGGCTCCCGCCCGCCCGCGACCTGCGTGGTCCGTCCGCCGGCTTCCGCGTGGCCAGCCCCGTGAGCTCCTCCGCCACCGCCGGGGGCTGCTCGGGCCCCCCGGTGGCCGGGGCGCGCGCCTCACGCGCCGCCATCGCCGTGCCCGGGCGCGAGGCAGGGACGCAGGTCGGTGAAGGCCCCGGGGGGGAGGTCCTTCGCCCCCCCGATGGCCGCCGCACGCAGCTCTGCCTCGGCCGCCTCCTCGACCACGATCGCGAGCTTGGCGGCTGCGGTCGGGGACGGCCCCCACACGAGCACCCCGTGGTTGGCCAGCAGCAGCGCCGACGTGCGGGGGTGCGCGCGGACGGTCTCCGCGATGGCACGCCCGAGCGCCGTGGATCCGCGCGGTGCCCACGCCGCGACGGGCATCTCGCCGTACTGGCCCCGTCGCAGCAGGGCCTCGTAGCGGCACGGGAGCGGACGACGCGCGAGGGCGAAGGCCGTGGCATGCGGCGAGTGGGTGTGCACCACCGCCCCGGCTTCGGGCAACGGTCCGTACACCGCGGCATGCATGCCGACGATCTCCGCGGTGGATGCGTCGAGCGTGCCCTCCTCCACTTGCCCGTCGGCCCCGACCACGGCGAACGACGTCTCCTTGACGGCGGCAACCGTCCCTCCGGCGAGGAGCATGCGCTCGGCGTCGATGCGGGCGCTGAGGTTGACGTGGCCGGTGTGGGACATGATCCCCGACTCCGAGAGGAGACGCGCCGCTCGCACGAGGCCTCGCCGCCGCTCCTCGACGGTCATGGGGATTCCACCGCTGTCGTCGTCCGCACGAGCGCCTCGCGCTCGTTGCGGGCCTCGTAGAACGCGCGGAGGACCGGCCGCTCGGGATCGACCATCGAGAGGATGAGGCACCAGAGCCCGCTGCCCTCCGCAAGGCGCCGGTCGAGCTTCGTGCAGGTGTCGCGCACGGGGTCGGAGGCCCACGCGACGCGGTGCATGTGGTAGGACCCGAACAAGATGGAGCCGGCCGCGTCGCAGGTTTCCTCCGCCGCCTGCACCTCGTTGGGGTCGGCGACCCATCCGCGCCGCTCGAACGGCGTCTCGGAGGGGACGGCCACGGCCTCCATCACCTCGTCGACGTAGGGCCGCAGCGGCGCCGACCAACGGAGGTTGCGACGGAGGGCAAAGGCATGCGTCGCGACGATTTCGTGGTCGTGCATGCGGCCGCCGAGCAGGCCGTAGCTCTTCTTCGCGGCCTCCTCCCCGGGCTCGTAGTCGCCACGGAGCTTGCGGCGGGCGTGCGCGAGGACGCGGTCGTACACGCCCTGCGGGAACGTGATGGTGCGGACCTCTTCCAGAAACCCCACGACGACGGCTCCTTCATGACACTGCGGGCAGGTCCGTTGGTCGGGCAGGGGGGCGCTCATCGGTCCGGTGAGGTCGAGGGCCGGCTGCCGGTTGCTGCCCGTTGCCGCAGCCAGAGGTCCGCCCGCTCGACGACCCGGTTGACGAGCGTGGCCGCGTCGCCGACCTGGCGGGCGGGATCGAAGATGCGGTCGAGCTCCTCGTCGCCCAGGTGCATGCGAACCTGCGGGTGCCGGGAGACCCCGGTGCGCAGGGACCGTCCCTCGTCGCGGGCCTGCTGGCTGAGCGCGTAGACGAGCGCGTAGGCGCTCTGTTTGCCCATGTGGCGGCCGAGGGCGAGCATGAGCGGCTCCGTGCAGATCTCCTCGGCGCGGGCCTTGGCGCCTTCGGCCATGCGGTCGGTGTGGACGCGCAGGCCGTCGAGGACCTCGGCGACGATCCGCAGGCCCGTGAGCGTGTAGTGCGACACGTCGGCGACCGCGACCCATTCCAGGCGGAGCCCCCGCGAGTCGCGCTCGTGCTCCACCACGAGCCCCTCGAGCGCGAGGGTGGCGTCCACCCGGGCGAGGCGCGCAAGCACGACAACCTGCTGGCAGGCCTCCGGGTTGCGCTTGTGGGGCATGGTGCTGCTGCCCACCCTTCCCGGGCTCCAGCCTTCCTCCAGCTCGCCGAGCTCCGGCCGCCCGAGTGTGCGGATCTCGTCGGCGATGCGCGCAAGCGTGCCCGTGAGCATGGCCAGGCACGTGACGTACTCGGCCACGCGATCGCGCGAAGCGTGCCAGGACGTGGCCGGCACGCCCAGTCCGAGACGGTCCGCGAAGCACTCGAGCAGCCGAGGTCCCCGCCCGTGGAACCCGGCCATGGTGCCCACACCCCCGAAGAGCTGGGCCACGAGGGCCCGTTCGCGCATGGCGTCCACTCGCGCCGCCTGGCGGAGCAGCTCGTCCAGCCATCCGGCGACCTTGACCCCGAAGGTCGTGGGCAGTGCCGGGCGGCCGTGCGTCCGTCCGACCATGACCCTGTCGCGGTGCAGAAGGGCGAGGTCGCGCAGGACGACCACGAGGCCGAGGACGTCGCGGTCGACGACGTCGAGGACGTCGCGCATCTCCAGAGTTTGCGCGGTGTCCTGGATGTCCTGCGTCGTCGCGCCGTAGTGAACGAACTCGCCGGCGCCTGCCCCGCACGCCGCCTCGTGCGCGCGCAGCAGCGCGACGAGGGAGTGGTTCGTGGCGCGGAAGTTCTCGGCCAGCGCGTCAAGGTCCATGCGACCGAGGTCGGCGGCGCGTGCGATCTCCTCGGCCGTCTCGCGGGGCAGCAGGCCCACGTCCGCCTGGCTCAGGGCCAGGGCCGCCTCGACGTCGAGCCAGCGCTGCATGCGGCAGGTGTCGCAGAAGATGCGGCGGCTCTCCTCGGTGGCGTACGCGTGACCATGGAACCGTGAGTCGGTGATGTGGCCGTGCCGGTGCGAGCACGGGGCACTGCGAGGTTCGGCGGGCGCCCGGTCAACGCAGCCCCTCCGCCGCCCCGCGGTGGGGCCGGTCCCCGTAGGGACGCCGCCGCCCGGCGTCCTGTTCGGCGCATAGCCGCAGTGCGGCCTCTCGCGGGGGAACGCCTCCCGCCGCCGCCAGGGAAAGAACCTCGCGCACGAGCGCGCGCGCCCGCCCCGCGACGCGCGCGAGCACCTCGTCGGCCGCAGGGCGTGCCGGCGGACCGAAGAGGGCGTCCATGGAAGCCGGGCCGCCGCAGCCGCCCACGAAGTCGGGGACGACCACGACACCCCGATCGTGCAGCCACTGCTCGGTGTCCGCCGACAGGCCGAGGTTCGCCCCCACCACGACCGCCCTCGTGCCGGCCGCCAGCGCGTTTCGCGCGTCGGCGTCGACGGCGTCCTCGCAGGCCGCGAGCAGGAGGACGTCGACGGCTTCGAAGACCGCATCGGGAGGCGCGACACGGCCGGCGGTGCGCGGACGGGTACGCGTACCATCGTGGTGCGGCCGCCGCAGCAGGGCCGTCACGTCAAGGCCCCCATCGGCGATCAGGCAACCGTGCTCGTCGCCCACCGCGGTGACCGGCAGGCCGGCCTCCACGAGTGCAGCCGCAGCAGCACGCCCGAGCGTTCCGAATCCCTGGATCCCCACCCGTGGGCTGGATCTCGGGTAGCCGACCTCCTCGAGCGTGGCGATGGCGGCGTGGGCGAGTGCGTGGCCCGCGCGCCGCTCTCCGAGCGTGAGATGGCCGACGCGCTCGTCGAGGCGCCGAAGGCGGTGGAGAACCTCCCCTTCGGGCAGTTCCTGCGCCGCCGCGACGGCGATCTTCACCGACGCGATCCCCTCGGCACGCGCGTGTCGCTCGATCTCGTCCCAACGCGTGCCCATGTCTGGGCCCATGGAGTAACGCTCGAGCAGGTAGGGCTTGATGAAGTGGAAGAACCGGCGGATGGCCGCCGCCTTGCCCGGCGCGCGGGGGTCGTAGGCGATGCCGGACTTCGCCCCGTCGACGCCCAGGCCGAGGACCCGCTGCTTCAACGCCATGACCCCCGCCAACCGCTGGACCGTCGAGGCGGTCAGGCCGGGATGCACGCGGAAGCCGCCCGCGGCCAGGGCGTTCCCGACGCCCGCGAACGACAGGTGACCGGAGAACCCTTCGACGGGGTCCACGTAGTGGACCAGCGACGCCGCGCGGTCTGCGTGGAGGAGTTCGGAGTAGGCCTGGTGGCGGGAAATGGGCTGCTCTCCGAGCTGCGAAAGGTCCAACCGGGACGCGGGGGTGGTTGACGTGGCATGCGTCGGGAGGCGGGCCAGTGGCCAGCGGGCGGGCAGGGAAGATGTCAGGCTAGGAGCTTCGGTGGGCGCGTCAATGGGTGTGCGCGTCATCTAGTCCACTCGGGCGGGTCTGCGGCGGCCGAGGGAGGTTTACACGACCGCGGGTGGCGGCAGGCTCGCGGCGCGCGTGGGCCTCCTTGATTGGCGTGGGTGTGGCCGGGCTGTCCGCGTCGACCAAGGGACAAGGACCGATCGGCCGGCAGGCAGGCCCCGACTGTGCGACGAACCGACAACGACCCACGGCGCACGCAGCGTGCCAGCTTCCGCTTGCTCTACCTCGGCCCGTTCATCGCGTACGGCGACCGCTTCGCCATCGCCCCGATACTCGTGTCGATCGCCCGCGACCTGCAGGAGTCGCTGGCCGCGGTCACCGCCGTGGCCATGTTCTACTTCTTCCTCTATGGCGTCATGCAGCCGATCTACGGTGTTCTGGCCGATCGCTTCGGCCGTGTGCGGGTCATGCGCTTCGCCCTCGTCGGGATGGGTCTTGCGAACCTGCTGTCCGCCGCCGCCGGCGACCTCAGCGCCCTCATCGTCGGCAAGGCCGCCGCGGCGGGGTTCGCCGCCGGGATCCTGCCCCTCTCTCTCGTCTACGTCGGCGACAAGGTCCCGTTCGACCGCCGCCAGCAGGTCATCGCCAACGTGCTCGCCGCCGGTGCCCTCGGGACCGTCCTCGCGACGACGGGTGCGGGCCTGCTCGGGCGGTTCTCCGCGTGGCGTGCGGTGTTCGTCATCCCGGCTGTCCTGGCCCTTGCGCTTGCGGTCCTCCTCGCGTGGCTGCCCGAGTCGCTCGAGCGGCGCGAGGGAACCGGCCCGTGGGGGCAGATCACGCGGGTGGTCACCCGGCCATGGGCGCTCCTGCTGCTGGGGATCGCAGTGGCAGAGGGCGCCTTCATGCTCGGGATGCTCACCTTCCTCCCCGCCGCTCTCGAGGCCCACGGGGAGAGCGCCGCCGTCGCCGGTACGGTCGTCGCCGTCTACGGTGTGGCGGTCTTCGTCGGCATGCAGGTCCTGAAGCGCTTCATCCGCAGGACGGCCGTCGAGCCGGGGACCCTGATCCTCGCCGGTGGCACACTCGTCACCGCCGCCTATCTCGCAGCGGTGCCGGCGCAGGGCATCGTGAACATCCTTCTTGCCTCCCTGCTCATCGGATTCGGCTACTGCTTCCTCCACTCCACCCTTCAGACCTGGGCGACAGAGGTCGTGCCGGAAGCTCGGGGCACCGCGGTGACCCTGTTCGTGACGAGTGTGTTCACCGGGGCGGCGATCGGGACCGCGGCGGTGCGGGGGCTCGTCGACGCGCAACGATTCTCGGCGGTCTTCCTCGTCGCGGCGGGGCTGACGGTGCCCGTGACGCTTGTCGGGGCATGGGCGCGCAGGCGCTATGGCGAGACCGCCGCAGTGTTGGGGGCCGGCGGGTCACCATGAGCGGCCATGACGGGGCCCCACCGCGGCCCGCACCCTCGGCGCCCATGGCCATCCACCAGGTCGCGGCAGCCGGCTATGCGACGTGCGGCGACGCGTACGAACGCGGGCGTCCCGGTTACCCTGCCGACGCACTCCGCGAGGTCTGCACGCGCCTTCGGATCGGCCCCGGCAGTGTTCTGCTCGAGGTCGGGGCAGGTACCGGAAAGCTGACCCGGTTGCTCGTCCACGCCGATCGCACCGTCGTGGCCGTCGAGCCGGTGCAGGCGATGCTGCGCCATCTCACCGGCGCCGTGCCGGGGGCGCTCGCTGTCGCGGGCACAGCCGAGGCGATCCCCCTGCGCGCGAGGTCGGTCGATGCCGTCGTGGTCGGGACCGCGTTCCACTGGTTCGACGGCGACCGGGCACTCGAGGAGATCCGGCGGGTCCTGCGCCCCGGGGGCGGTCTCGCGCTGCTTTGGAACAACCCCGACCGGGACCACCGGTGGGTGGCAAGGGCATGGGAGATCATCGATCGGCACCGCAGCGGCACGCCGGGCAACCGTGACCTTCGCTGGCGCGACGCCTTCCGCCGGACCAGCGGCTTCACCGCTCTGCGGCACGAGCGCTTCTCCCACGAGGACCTGACCGACCTCGACGGTCTGCGGGCCCGCGTCGCGTCGATCAGCTTCATCGCGGCCCTTCCGGAGGGTGCACGGCAGGAAGTGCTCGCGCAGGTCGCCGACGTGGCGAGCAGCGATCCCATCGTGGCCCGGCGCGGGGTGCTCGTGCTGCCCTACCGCACCGACGTCTACTGGTGCCGCGCGGCGGGTGAGGAGGGCGAGGAGGCAGACGCGGCGCGTCGGTGAGAATTCTCTCACCGACGGCTCATCGGTCCTTCATCGGGGGCGGGGAAGGTGCGTGACGGTCCCCGACAGCCGAGACCCGAGGAGCGTGGCATGCAGCCGGTCTGGATCCTCACCGACGAGCGCTACGTCGCTCAGCGGATGCCCGGGGCGCTGACCGCCGCCCTGCGCAGGCGCGCGGTCGACGCGCGGCTCATCGTCGCCGAGCGCGTCGCCCCCCATCCCGCCGGCGGCTCCCCGTGGCCGGGCTTGCGCCGGGGGGACATGGTCGTCGGGCGTGCCCGCTCGCCGTGGGCCCTGACCCTCCTGCGCGCCGCGGAGCGGGTGGGGGCTGCAGCGATGATGCCCTCCGCGGCCATCGAGGCGGTCCGCGACAAGGCGCTCGCGGCGGGGGTCCTCGCCGACGCCGGGGTGCCCACGCCCCCGACCTGGCTAGCTCACGGCCCCGACGCGGTGAGGGCGCTGCCCGCCACCGCCTATCCGCTGCTGCTCAAGCCGGTGTACGGGGACAACGCCCGGGGCATCCGCCTCGTGCGGGGACCTGACGACCTGCGCGGCGCCCACGACGAGGCGTCCGTGCTGGTCGCGCAGCGCTACGTCGACGTGGCAGGCGTCGACCTCAAGCTCTACATCGCCGGGGAGCGGGTGTGGGCGGTGCGGCGCCCCTCGCCGCTGACCGGCGAGCCGGGTGAGGGCACCGACGTCCCCGTGGACCGCACCCTGCACGATCTCGCCCGCAGGTGCGCGGAACTCTTCGGGCTCACCTTCGCCGGGGTCGACGTGCTCGCCGCGGCCGACGGCCCGCTCGTCGTCGACGTGAACGACTTCCCCAACTACACGGGGATCGCCGAGGCGCCCGCCGTGCTCGCCGACCTCGTCCTGCGGTCGGGCGCGGCCGCCGCCCCGGTGCGGGAGGGGATGTGCGCATGAGCGCCGTCCGATCGCGGGGCACCCGCCCGGTGGCCTTCGTCCTCGGCCGGCCGGCCGGTCCCGGCTCGGTGCTGCCCGACGTGATCGCTCTGCTCGGCGAGCGTGGCATCCCGGTGACCGTCGACGTCGTCGACGACCGCGTCCCGGCGCCCCTGCTCGCCCGCTGGGCCGACGCCGGGCTGCTCGTACCGCGGGGACTCGGCCTCCCGGTCCTCGAGGCGCTGCGCAGTCTCGCGGGGGTGCCGGCGTGCAACCCGGTGGCGGCCACGGCGGCGGCGCGCGACAAGGTCGAGGCACGCCGGCGGGTGCTCGCCGCCGGCGTGCCGATCCCCGAGGCCGCCGTCACGGGTCGCTGGGAGGCCGTGCGGGCCTTCGGTGCGCGGCGGGCGGTGGTCGTGAAGGCGGTGGCCGGCAGCCGCGGGCGGGGCATCCACCTGACCGACCGGCCCGGCGCGCTGCCCGCCGACCCGCCGTTCGCAGGGCCTTGGATCGCCGAGGAGCGCGTCCCCGCGGACGGGCTCGACCGCAAGCTCTACGTCATCGGCTCGGGCGTGTCCGGGGTGCTGCGCACCTGGCCACCCCGCACGCTGGGCGACAAGCTGGGCACCGCCTTCGAGCCCTCCGAGGTCGAGCACGCGGTCGCCCGCCGCGCCGCGGGCGCCGTCGGCCTGTCGCTCGCGGGGGTCGACGTCATCAACGGGCCCGAGGGGCCGGTCGTCGTCGACGTGAACGCCTTTCCCGGCTTCAAGGGCGTGCCCGACGCCGCCGCCCGCATCGCCGCCCACCTCGCCGACCAGCGGGGCGCGCCAGCCGTCGAGCCGGCGAGCACCGCCCGGGAGGTGACGGCATGCGCGTCGTGATCGTCGGCACCGGCAAGATCGGCTGCGGCGCGCTCGCGCCGTTGTTCGCCGACGCGGGCTGGGACGTCGTGATGGCCGCCCGCACCCGCGCCGTCGCGCAGCGGATCCGCTCGTGCGGCGGTTGGCTCGTGCAGGTCACCGGCCCGCGGGGCGGAGGACCGCGCTGGGTGCCGGTCGCGGACGCCGTGGCGGTCGGCGACGACGCCTTCGGCGAGGCCGTGGCCGCCGCCGACCTCGTGTGCGTGTCGGTCGGGGTCGGCAACGTCGCCGCCACCGCCGCTCCGCTGGCGCGCGCCCTCGCCGGCCGTGTGCGCCCGGTCGACGTGTGGGTGGTCGAGAACGCCGACCAGGCACCCTCCCTGCGGACCGCACTCGCCGCCTGCGGCACCGCGCTGCCCCCCGTGGGGATTGCCGGGGTGGTCGCGAGCGTCGCGGTGGGGCGCGGGCGCTGGACGGCCACCGGTCCGGCGCCCTGTTTCGTCGGCGACGACGCCCGCACCCTGTGGGTGGACGGCACCGCGCTCGTGACGCCCCCGCCCACGCTGCCGGGCGTGCGCGCCACCCGCCACTACCGCGCCCGTCTCGTCGAGAAGCTCTACGTCTTCAACGCCGGGCACGCGGTCTGCGCCTACCTCGGGGCGCTGCGCGGGCACGAGACGGTGCCCGACGCGGTGAGCGACCCGCTGCTGCGCCCGATCATCGTCGGCTGCCTGCTCGAGGCGCGGCGTGCGGTGCTCGCCGCCCACCCCGAGCTCGTCGGCGAACCCGCCGCCGAGGGCGTCGGCCCCCACACCGCCGACGAGGTGCACGCGGTGGTCGGCGACGCGCTGCGCCGGTTCGCCGACCGCGAGCTCGCCGACCCGATCGAGCGGGTGGCGCGGGAGCCGATCCGCAAGCTCGGGGCCGACGACCGCCTCCTCGGCCCGGCCCGGCTCATCCGGGCGGCGACGGGACGGGTGCCCGCGCACTTCGCGCTCGCCGTCGCCGGGGCGCTGCTCTACCCGTCCCCCGACGACGAGCAGGCCGTCGCGCTGCGGCGCATGCTGCGCCGCCAGGGGCTCGTCGCCACCCTCGGGCAGGTCTGCGGTCTCGCGCCCGACGACGAGCTGACCGCCGCCATCGAGGCGCGCTACCGGGGCTTCATCCTCACCCCCGAGGGCACGATCTTCCCGCCCGTGCACACGACCGACGCGCTGCTCGCGCCGCGGCTGGCTGCCCCCGAGGCTGACCTCGCCGGAGCCCCGGGCATGCGAGGGGCGTCATGAGGTCGCGCGTCTGCGCCGTCGTGGAGGCCGGGGGGGTGCCCGGCCGCAACCCCCTGCTCCCCCCGCTGGCCGCCATCCTCGCCGGCGCGGGGGTGGAGCTCGTGACCTGGGACCCGACCCCGGGGTTCTCGGCCACGGCGCCGGGCGCGCCGGAGGCCGACCTCTACCTCCTGAAGGGCGATCACCCGGCGGTGGCGACCGCGGGTGGCTGCCTGGCCGACGCGGGGGCGCCCTGCCTGAACACGCTGGCGGCCACGTCGCTCGCGCGGGACAAGGCCCGGGCGCTGGCCCGGGCGTCGTCCGCGGGCGTGCCGGTCCCCGCCTCGACCGTCGTGGGGGACCCCGCGGCACTCGCGGCTGCGGTCGCGGCCGGCCAGCGGGTCGTCAAGCCGCTCACCGGCGCGCACGGCAGCGGCGTCGCCCGTGTGGGACCCGGCGACCCGCTGCCCACCGGCCCGGGCCCCTGGCTGGTGCAGGAGCCCGTCGAAGGCGACGGGTTCGACCGCAAGGTCTACGGGGTGGGAACGCGCACCGCCCTGCGGCGGATGCGCTTCTCCCCGGGCCGCGTCGACGGTGAGCGGCTGCCCTGCCCCGCCGACCCCAACCTCGAGCGTCACGCCGGCGCGGCGGCGGCGGCCTGCGGGCTCGTCTGCTGGGGGGCGGACTTCGTCGTCGGGCCCGACGGCCCGGTCCTCGTCGACCTCAACGCGTTCCCCGGCTACCGGGGCGTCCCCGAGGGCCCCGCCTGGGTCGCCGAGGCCGTCCTGTCCGCGCTGCGAGGCCGCGAGGAGCCGGCGGCATGACCGGCAGCCCCGGCATCGCGCGCGGCCGCGTAGCGGGGCTGCGCGCGTGGGGGCGGAACGCGCCCGCGGTCAAGGCGGTCCTGCTCGAGGGCTTCTTCACGAGGCTCGGCTTCGGCATCGTCACCCTCTACCTGCCCCTCTACGCGCTCGAGCTCGGGATGAGCCTGACAGAGGTCGGCCTGCTCGTCGGCGCCAAGGCGCTCGTCGTCCCGGCCGTCAAACCGGTCATGGGCGTCGTCGTGGACCGGTTCGGGGCGCGGCGCGGCTACCTCGCCGCGGTCGGGCTGCGCTTCCTCGGCGCGCTCCTGCTGCTCGCCGCCGCCACGCCCGCAGCCCTCCTCGCGGTCCGCTTCGTGCAGGGCGCGGCCTCCGCCGCCCGCGACCCCGCGTCCGTGACCGTGCTCGCCAAGCAGGCGCAGGCGCGGCTCGGCCGGACCTTCTCGGCCGCCATCGGTGCGAAGGACCTCGGCAACATCAGCGCCGGGGTCGTCGGCGGGACGGTCCTCGCCCTGTCCGGCGGGGACTTCGGGGTGCTGTGGGTGGCAGTGGCCGTCCTCGCGGCGGTGCCCGTCCTCGCCGTGTGGCGTTGGGTGCCGGCCGCCACGGCGGTCGACCAGCCCGCTCCCGCGGCGCCCGACGTCACCGAGGCCGCGGCCGAGCAGGGACGCGCGGCCGCCTCGGTGCTCCGCAGCCCCCACCTGCGTCGGATCGCCGCCCTCGGGATGTGCACCGGCCTGACCGCGCACCTGTTCCACGGCCTGTTCCAGGTGTACGCGTCGGAGGTGGCGGGCCTGTCGGCCGGGACGATCGGGGCGGTCTACTCGCTGTCCATCGTCACGCTGCTCGTCGTCGGTCCCGTCGCGGGCTGGGCCGCCGACCGCTTCGGCACCGGGCCCCTCGGCGGGGTACGCGGCCTCGCCAACGCCCTTTCGTCGATGATCTTCCTCGCCGCGCCGAGCCTCGGGGGCGTCGTGGCCGGGCGACTCGTGGACGACGCGGGCAAGGCGGCGTTCCGGCCGACGTGGGGAGCCCTCGTCGGGGGCGCCGCGCGCGAGGCCGGGCCGCGCGGCGGCCGGGTCGCCGCGGGACTCGACACCGCGTTGTCGGTCGGCGAGGCGCTCGGCCCGCTGCTCGCCGGGTTGCTGTGGGACACCTTCGGGGTGGCGGTGTTCCTCGTCGTGCGGGCGGTGCTCGGCGTCGGCACTGAGGTCGTCGTGGGGCGGCGCCTGCGTGGCAGCGCGCCGGCCGCCCCACACGCGGCCCACCACAGCCCCCCGCTCGGGACCGACGGGGGCTGGGCCGAGGGCGAGGACGCCGCCGCCGCGGTCGTCGACACGGCGGCCGAGCCGCGCGGGCGCGTCGAGCAGGCGCTGCGGGCCCGCAGGCCCGACGCGGTGCCCGAGGAGCTCGCTCGCGCGTGGGCGCGTGCGGGCCTCGACGTGCTCGGCTCGCTCGACGCGGCACGCAGCGGCGAGGCGGGCGTGCTGCCACCGCCGGTGCGGGCGCGCCTTGCGCTCGCGGCCGCGCTCGTGGGCGACCCGAGCCACATCCTCCTCACGGGGCCGCATGCCGAGGAGCTGCTGCCCGTGCTCGACCGCTACCCGGGAACGGTCGTCGCCGACGTGCCGGCGCGGACGGGGGCGCCGGAGCGACCCCCGGTCGCCCTGTCCAGCTGACCGTGGCGCCCGCCACCCCGCGGCCGGCCGCGCCTACACTGGCCGAAACGCGTGTTCCCTCGCGAGGGTGGTTCCTGTGGTTCTCCAGAAGATGCTCCGACTCGGTGAGGGTCGCCAGCTGAAGAGGCTCGAGCGGCTCGTCGCCCGCGTCAACGACCAAGAGGACAGCGTCGCGGCCCTGTCCGACGAGGACCTGCGGGGTCGCACGGAGGAGTTCCGCGCACGCTTCGCCGACGGCGAGGCCCTCGACGACCTGCTGCCCGAGGCGTTCGCCACCGCCCGCGAGGCCGCGCGGCGGGTCCTCGGGCAGCGCGCCTTCGACGTGCAGGTGCTCGGCGGGACGGCGCTGCACCACGGCGACATCGCTGAGATGAAGACCGGTGAGGGCAAGACCCTGACCTCCACCATGCCGGTGTACCTGAACGCCATCGAGGGCAGGGGCGTCCACGTCGTCACGGTCAACCCCTACCTCGCCGCCCGCGACGCGGACTGGATGGGGCGGGTGTACCGCTTCCTCGGCCTGTCCGTCGGCCTCGTGTACTCCCAGCAGCCTCGCGAGGAGAAGCGGGTCGCCTACGCCGCCGACGTCACCTACGGCACGAACAACGAGTTCGGCTTCGACTTCCTGCGCGACCACATGGTCCTCACGAGCGCCGACAAGGTGCAGCGCGGGCACCGCTACTGCATCATCGACGAGGTCGACTCCATCCTCATCGACGAGGCCCGCACGCCGCTCATCATCTCCGGGCCCGCCGACCAGGCCACCGAGTGGTACACGGTGTTCGCCCGCCGCGTCGTACCCCGCCTGACCCGGGACGAGCACTACGAGGTCGACGAGGCGAAGCGCACCGTCGCCGTCACCGAGGAGGGGGTCACGAAGGTCGAGCAGCTGCTCGGCGTGGAGAACCTCTACGAGAGCGTGAACACCCCGCTCATCCACCACCTGCAGAACGCCATCCGCGCCAAGGAGCTCTACCGGCGCGACGACGAGTACATCGTCGAGGACGGCGAGGTCCACATCGTCGACGAGCACACGGGGCGCACCCTCTACGGCCGGCGCTACTCCGAGGGGCTGCACCAGGCGATCGAGGCCAAGGAGGGCGTGCGGGTCAAGGAGGAGAACCAGACCCTCGCGACGATCACGCTGCAGAACTACTACCGCGGCTACGACAAGCTCGCGGGCATGACCGGCACGGCCAAGACCGAGGAGAGCGAGTTCGCGCACATCTACGACACCGGGGTCGTCGAGGTGCCGACGAACCGTGACATCGTGCGCCTCGACCAGGCCGACCTCATCTACAAGACCGAGGCCGCCAAGCTCGAGGCGGTCGTCGCCGACCTCCTGGAGCGCCAGGAGCGCGGTCAGCCGGTCCTCGTCGGCACCGCGTCGGTCGAGAAGTCCGAGAGGCTGTCGGGCATGCTCACCCGCCGGGGCGTGACGCACGAGGTCCTCAACGCGAAGAACCACTTCAAGGAAGCCGAGATCGTCGCCCAGGCCGGGCGCATCGGTGCGGTCACCGTCGCAACGAACATGGCCGGGCGCGGTGTCGACATCATGCTCGGGGGCAACCCCGAGGCCCGCGCGGACGCCGACGCCCGCAAGCAGGTCGACCCCGAGCTCGACGCCGACGGCTTCCAGGGCGCCTACGCCGAGGCGCTGGAGCGCTACCGCGCCGAGTGCAAGGCCGAAGGGGACAAGGTCCGCGAGCTCGGCGGGCTGTACGTGCTGGGGACCGAGCGCCACGAGTCCCGGCGCATCGACAACCAGCTGCGCGGGCGGTCGGGCCGGCAGGGCGACCCGGGCGAGTCCCGGTTCTACCTGTCGCTCGAGGACGACCTCATGCGGCTGTTCAACGCGAGCGCGGTCGAGTCGATCATGACCCGTTTCAAGCTGCCGGAGGACATGCCCATCGAGCACAAGATGGTGTCGCGGGCGGTTCAGCGGGCGCAGGGCCAGGTCGAGTCGCGCAACTTCGAGATCCGCAAGAACGTCCTCAAGTACGACGACGTGATGAACAACCAGCGCAAGGTGATCTACGAGCAGCGCAACGTCGTCATGGAGGGCACCGACGAGCAGGTCGCCGAGTACGCCGAGGACTTCATCGAGGAGGCGGTACGCAACCTCTGCGCCCAGCACGCCGCCGAGGGGATCTACCCCGAGGAGTGGACGCTCGAGGACCTCTGGACGGCGCTCGAGCGCATCTACCCCGTGTCGGTAGACCGGGAGAGCCTCGACCTCGACACCATCACCGCCGAGGAGCTCGCCGAGCTGCTCGTCACCGACGCCATGGAACGCTACGAGGAGCGTGAGGCCGACCTCGGCGCGGAAACCCTCCGTCACGTCGAGCGCCGCGTCATCCTGTCGGTCGTCGACCGCCTGTGGCGCGAGCACCTCTACGAGATGGACCACCTGCGCGACGGCATCGGCCTGCGCGCGGTGGGCCAACGCGACCCGCTGCGCGAGTACGAGCGGGAGGCCTACTACGCCTTCAACGACATGATGGCGCAGATCAAGGAGCAGGCCGCCGGCTACTTCTTCAACCTGCCCGTGCAGAAGCCCGAGGAGCGCGAGGAGGCTGAGCGCGAGCGCCGCCGGCAGGCACAGGTCGCCCGCCCGGCGCTGCGCGACGACGCCCCGCGCCAGCCGGTGCAGCAGCTCTCCTACACGTCCTCGACGAGCGCTTCGTCGGCGCCCGCCGCGGGCGCGTCGTCCTACACCGTCAGCACCACCGGAGGCGGCAACGGTCAGGGCGGGGAGTCGCCGGCCCGCCCGGCCGGAGTCGGCGCCCCCGGCGCGGCGGCGGCGGCCGCGGCGGCGCAGCACGCCTCCGGGACGGTCACCCGCGACAAGGTCGGCCGCAACGAGCCGTGCCCGTGCGGCTCGGGGCAGAAGTACAAGAAGTGCCACGGGGCGTAGCCCCCGACGCTGAAGCCGTCCCTACGGTCGGGTGGTCTCAGCGGATTGAAGGCGAGCAACGCCCGGCCGTGCGCAGGCGCTGAGCGCCGCCACTCACCGCAGGAGGCCGTGCTCCATCGCGAACAGCGCCGCGGCCGCGCGCGTCGACGCGCCGATCTTCGCGTAGATGTGCTGGACGTGGTGCTCGGCGGTGCGGCGGGAGACGACGAGGGCCTCGGCGACCTCGCGGTTCGACAGGCCGCCTGCAACGAGCCGCAGGACCTCCACCTCCCGGTCGGAAAGCCCCAGGGGCCAGGTACCGCGGCCGTGGGTGGGACGCTCGCCGGCGGCCTCGATGAGCGCACGGACGCACTCCGGGTCGAAGCGTCCGGCGCCGGCCGCCTCCTCGACGGCCCGCGCGGCCTCCTCCGGCGGACGGGCCGGCCGGTGCGGGCGCTGCTGGGTCATAGCCTGGAAGGCGTCCGCAACGGCGAGCAAGCGAGCCCCCACCGGGATCTCGCTGCCCGCCGCGCCGCGGTGGTACCCCGAGCCGTCGAGGCGTTCGTGGTGACGCCCGGCGATCCGGCCGAGGGGCTCGAGGGGCGCGCTGCGCGCAAGGATGCGCTCGCCCTGGTAGGCATGCAGGCGCACCTGTTCCCACTGCGTCGTGGTGAGGGCCCTCGGCCGCTCCCAGACGGCGTTGGGCACCGCCACGCGGCCGAGGTCGTGGAGCAGGGCCGCCCGGCGGAGACGCTCCGTGTCGCCCGAGCCCAGGCCGAGCCGCTCCGCCGCCCCCACGGCGAGCTCGGCCACCCCCGCCGAGTGGCCGAGCGTGAACGGGGTCTTCAGGTCGACCATGTCCCCGAACGCGGCGGCGACCGCGTCGAGATGCGCGGGGGGGACGCGACGCGGCGGCTCCGGCTCGGCCGCGGCGACCTCCTCCCACACGTCCACCTCGGCGAGGAGGCGCAGGAGGTCGGGGCCGACGCGCAGGAACGCCTCCGCCACCGCGGGGTCGAACCACCGCCCGGCACGCCGCCGCACCGTCGCGCACGCGAGCTCGGGCCCTCCGAGCCGGTCGAAGATCACCGCCTGCGTCGCCACGACGCTGAAGCGCGCGGGCAGGGCGATGTCGTCACCGGTGAGCCCGTGGGCGCCCTCCCTGCCGTCCCACGACTCCACGCTGTGGTAGAGCGCCTGCTGCACCCCCGCGCTGAGGCCGAGCCGCGCGGCGAGACGGGTACCCACCTCGCACACCGCGGTGAGGACGTCCCGGGTGCCCTCGGTGCCCGCCGCCACCAGGCGGGCGAGGTGACGGAGCCGGTGCACCCCCGTGCCCCTGCCCGCCAGCGCGAGCAGCGCGAGCGCCTCACGCGGGCTGCGCGGGTCTGTCCGTTCTGCCTGCGGGAGCGTGCTGAGGTCGTCGCCGAGCAGCAGCGTGGTCTCGTGCGCCGGCGCCGTGCAGCCGAGGTGCTGCAGCAGCGTGCTGTAGTAGACGTCGCGCACGTCCCGGTCGGGCAGGTCCATGCTGCGGGCGAGGTGCGTCGCGAGCACGCAGGCCCGCACCGCCTTCTCCGGCTCCTGACCCATGCCGAGGTCCGTCGCGACCGACAGGGCCGCGAGCAGGTCGGCCAACCGCACCTCGTCCGCCCCCACAGAGCTGAGGATGACACAGGCCGCAATAGGTAGCCCTACCGATGCGCCGGCCCCCGTCTGCCGCCCACGCTGAGCACACCAGTCGACGCGAGGAGGCACGACGATGAACCATCACAGCACCGCGGTCGCCGATCCGAGCACCGCCGGCCCGTCGGGGACGGCGATGCCGGGAAGACGCCTGAGGCCCCCGACGAGAAGCACGCTGCTCACGCCGCAGTTCCTCGCCCTGGCGCTCGCCACACTGGCCTACTTCACCGCGGACGGGATCCTCATCGCGGCGGTCCCCCGCTTCGTCGCCGGGCCGCTCGGCGCGGGCAACATCGCCGTCGGGCTCGTCGTCGGTGCCTTCAGCGTGTCCGCGTTCTTCCTGCGTCCGTGGGCCGGCCGCCTCGGCGACCGGCGGGGGCGGCGCCCGCTCATGGTCGTCGGCGCCGGCGTGTTCGCCGTCTCGGTGCTCGGCTACGTGACCGCCAGCGACCCCGCGGTGCTCGCGGCGCTGCGGCTGCTCACCGGAGCTGGTGAGGCGTTCTTCTTCGTCGGTGCGCTGACCGCGTTCACCGACGTCGCCCCGCCGGACCGACGGGGGGAGGCCATGAGCCTCGCCTCCCTGAGCCTCTACGTCGGGATCGGTGTCGGCCCTCTGCTCGGCGAGCTCGCCATCGACAGGGCCGGGTTCACCGCGGCTTGGCTGCTCGCGGCCGTCTGCGCCCTCGCCGCGCTGGCCGCCGCGCTGCGCACCCCCGAGACCCGGCCAGCGCTACCCGCGGCCTCGGCGGGCGACGAGCCCGCTGGCCACCGGCTCGTGCACCCGGCGGGAGTCCTGCCCGGCCTCGTGCTGCTCGCAAGCATCCTCGGCATGGCCGGCTTCCTCGCCTTCGTGCCGCTCTACGCCCTCGACCTCGGGATGACCGGCTCGAGCGGCGTGCTGCTCGTCTTCGCCGGCGTCGTCGTCGGCATCCGCGGCGTCGGCGCCCGCATCCCCGACCGGCTCGGGGCCGCGCGAGCCACACGGCTTGCCCTCGGGCTTTCGGCGATCGGCCTGGCCACGGCCGGCTCCTGGCAGTCGCCCACAGGCCTGTTCGCCGGCGCGATCGTCCTCGGCGTCGGCATCGCGCTGCTCACGCCGTCGGTCTTCACCCTCGCCGTCGAACGCGTCGCCCCGCAGGAGCGCGCGGCGGTGATGGGGACGACGTCGGCGTTCCTCGACCTCGCCTTCGGCCTCGGGCCGGCCGGACTCGGCGTCGTCGCCGCCTCCGTCGGCCGTCCGGGGACCTTCGTCGCCGGCGCGGTCGTCGCCGCCGCCGGCCTCGTCCTCGTCGTAGCGGCGCGCCTCGGCCGCCCGCCCCGACCGCACAGGGCGGCGACGAGCCACCGGTGACCTGGTGAGCTTCGGGTCTGCTGTGCGTCCGCCGACCTCACCAGGACGACCGCCGCCCCGCATCGATCAGCCGCCGTGCCAGGAGCCGCCGGGCGACGCGAGGCAGCGGGTGACCTGCTCGGCGACCATCGGGTCGAGGCGGGCGAGCGCGTCGGGCAGCGGCACCCAGGCGACGGCGTCGATCTCGTGGGCGTGCACCGCGGTGGGCTCGGCCGGCACGGGCCGCTCGGGGACCGCCTCGTAGACGAGCACGAGCCGGTCGGGCCCCGAGGCGGTGAACAGGCCGAGCAGACGGTCGGCACGCACCCGCAGACCGGCCTCCTCCCAGGTCTCGCGCTCCGCCCCCGCCCGCGGGTCCTCGTCGGCGTCGACGACCCCCCCGGGAATGGTCCAGCGGCGCTTGAAGCTGTCGTGCACGACGAGCAGGCGCCCCTGCTCGTCGCGGCACACGGTCGCCGCGGCCACCACCTTGCGGGGCAGGGTCGCGAAGAACGCGCGGCTGCGCACGGCCGGGTCGGCGTGCCAGCGCCCGAGGGCGACCACCCGGGGGGCGGCGTCGAGCAGGCCCGGCCGGCGGTCGAGCGCGGGCTGGTAGTCCGGCGGCGCCCCCGCGAGGCGGCTGCCGGCGCCCGGTGCGCAGAGCAGCTCGACGGCGAAGCCCCGATGCCCGAGGAGGCGCTCGAGCTCGTCGGCGCGGTAGGCGCGCACACCCCCCGCCGGCCCGCCGTTCGCGGCGACGTGGAGGGCGCTCTGCGCCCCGACGAGCGCCACGCCCCCCGGGGCGAGCACCCGGGCTACGTCGGCGACCAGGCCCTCGGCGTGGTCGCCGCTGCGGCTCAGCTCGTCGGCGAGGAGGACCACCGCGTCGGCTGCGCCGGCGGCCACGTCGGCCAACGCCGCAAGGCGGACGTCGAGACCGGCGTCGGTGAGGGCCGCGACGGTGGCGGGGGACGGGGACAGGGCGGCGACGCCCGCAAGCCGCGTAGCGGCGACGGCCACGAGCTCGGGCGGCACCCCCGGTCCGCTGATGGGAGGTGTCTAGCCGCAGGCCCGGCGCACGTAGGGGTAGGGGTTCACGTTGCCGCCGCCGCCGGGCATGACCTCGAAGTGCAGGTGGGGGATGCCGCGGGCGTTGCCGGTGTCGCCGTTGGCGGCGATGTGCTGCCCGGCGTCCACCCGCTGGCCCGCTGACACCCCAGCCGCGTAGCCCTGGAGGTGGGTGTAGTAGTACTGGGTGCCGCTGTCGCCCGCGAGGTACAGGGAGATCCCGCCGACCCTGCTCGTGTTGAACCGGGTGATGCGGCCCGACTCGTAGGCGTAGATGGGCGTGCCGCGCGGTGCGAGGATGTCCGTGCCCTTGTGCGCCCGGCCACCCGATCGCGGCGCCCCGTAGGTGTCGCTGAAGCTGCGGGGCTGGCCCACCGGGCAGGCGATCCCGCCCGTGACCGCTGTGGGCAGGGGGACGGCAAGGGGCGCCGCGCGAGTGGGCCGCTGCTGGGCGGCGGCGGTGCGGCGCGCGGTCGCCCGGGCGGCCGCGCGCTGGGCGGCGGCCTGCTCGGCCGCGACGGTGCTGCGCGCCGACTGCTCCGAACGTTCCGCGGCGGCCACGAGCACTCCGGCCTCCTGCCGCGCCCGGTCGAGCTCGTTGCGGCGTCCCCGGAGCACCGCCGCCACGCGCTCGGCTTCCTCCGCGGCGACCTGTGTGCGGATGCGCGCGGCCGACGCCGCCTCGTAGCTCGCCCGGCCCTGCTTGGCGAGCAGGCCGAGCAGCCGCGCCTGGGCGAGCGCCTGGCCGGGCGAGTCGCTCGTGAGCAGGCTCAGGGTCGGGTCGGCGCTCCCGTACCGGTAGGAGGCTTGCGCGAGCAGCGCCACGGTCGTGGTCGCCTGCTGCGCCTCGTCGCGGTGGCTCGTCACCGCGGCGTTCAGCTGGGCGAGCTCCGCCTCGGCGGCGCCGACGCTGGCCTGCAGGTCGCCGAGACGCTGCAGGACCTCGTCGAGCCGCTGCTGTGCCTGGCGGCGCTGCTCGAGCGCCTTCTCGATCCGGGGGTCGGCAGCACGGGCCGGGGCAGAAGCCGGCCAGCCGACGACGAGCGCTGCGACGAGCAGACCGACCGCGACCGCCACCATCCGGCGGAGAGGGGAGGGGGCGGAGACCGGCCTGACGCGCCGCGCGGGGGGCTGCGCGTGCATGCGGAGCTCACCCTAGCGGGCCGGATGGGTTGGGGCCAGTTCCCACGACCGTGTCGTCGTGCTGCGAATCAACCTGCGCCGGCGCCAAAGGCGCGGTCATTGCGACGCGGTCCTCCGGGCGCGCGGCGTCGGTCACCCGCCATGCGCCCTCGGTCCTGGTGAGTGCGACGACCACGGCGCCGTAGCGCGCGCCGCGGCGCACGAGGGTGACCGCCTCGTAGCGGTCTGCGGACACCCTGACGCCGTAGGTGCGCAGCGCACGCCCCGGCGGCCCGCCGCGCACCCAGACGTCGGCGAGGCGCAGGGCGAGCTCCGGGCACAGGACAGGGTGGAGCTGGGTGCGTGCGCGACGCCCCGACTCCACCTCGAGGAAGGCCTGGGTGAACCCCGCCGCGAGGCGGCGCAGGCGCTCGCTCTCCCGCCGCTGCCGCGAGGGAGGACGCCGGGGGGCGGGCCCGCGGCCGGCCGGTCCGTTCGGACCGGGTCCGGCCCGCTCGCTCCGACGGCGCCGCGGCCGGTGTTCCGGGGGCTCACAGGTCGCGAGGGTGCTCATGGCGATGCTCCGATCGTCGTCCCTGGTTTTTTGCGGTCACGGTTGCATGCCGAGCACTGCGGGGTCAGTCTCCCCGTGCAACCACAGGCGGTGGCTGCGGGGGGTCGCCTCACCGGGGCCGAGCGCGTCGACGTGTGCCCGCAGGACCCCCCGCAGCTCAGGATGGGCATGGACCTCGAGGACCTCGACGTCGGTATAGCCGGCGGCCTCCACCGCCCGGGCCACCCCGGCCCGGTCCGCGGGCGCCGGCTCCCAGGCGGCATCCGCCCCCGGCGGCGGCGGGACGGGCAGCGGCCAGGGGTCGCCCACGGCCACGGGGTGCCCGTCGACGTAGCGCGTCGGGACGGCGAAGCGCGCGGGGCGCGCGGCATGCCAGCGGTCCGCCGAACCCTCGAGGACGACGGCGGCGACGGTGACGACCGTCACGTCGCCCACCGGGTGCATCGACGCGGGGATCACGACGTCGACGTAGCGGCGCTCGGCCGGTGACGCAGGCGCACTCGTGACGGCCAGGCGCACCGCCACGGCCGCGGCAGCCCCGAGCGCCGGGTCGACCGACGGGGCGGGGGTGCTCGCGCCGACCGACGGCGCGTCGTCGCGGGCAGGGGCCGGCGCCGCGGTGCCCGCGGCGGGGCGCTCGGGGCCTTCGCCGACGCCGAGGAGGCCGAAGGCGCCGACGACGCCCACCACCGCCCACGGCACCACGGCGAGCCGCAGCAGGCGGCGGCGCGGCGGCCGGCCCGCGTCGCCGGCGGGGGGGCGGGCCCACGCCGCAGGCTCCTCCTCGGGCGACGTGGGGGGCGACAGCGCCCAGTCCGGCCAGGTCACCGGACGGTCCGGGCCGTCAGCCGCCTCCTGCTCGCGGGCCTGCGCGCCGCCCGCGGACGCCTCGTGGCGCTCCCGCAACCAGTCGGCCAGAGGGTTGTCGCTCACGGGTGCTCCACGTCGGTGGGAGGACGGGCAAGGGGAGGGAACAACGTTATAGATCAGCTTTGGAGACGGTTCAAGAAGATCTAACAAGAACCTGGAGAAAACGACGGTGCGCGTAGACTGGCGCGCCATGACGACGTGAGGGGAGGGCGATGGCAACGGCTCGGCAGCAGCTCACCGACACCGAACGGCACGAGGCCTTCACCCGCGACGCCCTGCCGCATCTCGACGCGCTCTACTCGGCGGCGCTGCGCTTCACCCGCAACCCCACGGACGCCGAGGACCTCGTGCAGGAGACGTACGCGAAGGCCTACGAGAAGTTCCATCAGTTCGCGGCCGGCACGAACCTCAAGGCGTGGCTGTACCGCATCCTCACGAACACCTACATCAACAGCTACCGGCGCCGGCAGCGGCGTCCGACCGAGGTTTCCGCCGACGCCGGTGAAGACGGGGGGTTCTCCCTGTACGACCGGATCGCCGGGGCGACGCACGCCCCCGCCGAGGTGGAGGTGCTCGCCCGGCTGACCAACGACGAGGTCAAGCAGGCCCTGGCCGACCTCCCCGAAACCTTCCGCATGGCGGTCTACCTCGCCGACGTGGAGGGCTTCCGCTACGCCGAGATCGCCGACATCATGGGCACGCCCATCGGAACGGTGATGAGCCGCCTGCATCGGGGAAGAGCCCGGCTGCACGAGGCGTTGTTCACCTACGCGCGCGACCGGGGGCTCCTCGGCCGCGCGGACGACGCCGAGCCGGGAGAGAGGGCGACATGACGGAGCCGTGCTGGGAAGTCCTTGCGGAGCTCGACGTGTACCTTGACGGGGAGTGCGGCCCGAGCTTCGAGGAAGCGGTCCGCCGGCACCTCGATGCGTGCTCCCCCTGCCTCGACCGGGCGGACTTCCAGCGAGAGCTGCGGGCGTTGATCGCCGCCAAGTGCAAGGATGCGGCTCCCTCGGGACTGCTCGACCGCGTGATCGACAGCCTCACGAAGCGCTGATCACCGGCCCAGGGCCGGAGAAGGACGAGGGAACAGCATGCGCGTGCTCGTCACCGGTGGCGCCGGGTTCATCGGCTCCAACCTCGTCGACCGGCTCCTCGCCGACGGCCACATGGTGACGGTCGTCGACGACCTGTCGACCGGCAAGCTGCACAACCTCCACCAGGCGCGCCGCAACCCCGACCTGCCGCTCGACTTCCAGCGCCTCGACATCACCTCGACAGCGCTCGAGCGGGTGGTGGCCCGCGCCCGGCCCGACGTCGTGCTCCACCTCGCGGCGCAGATCGACGTCCGCCGCAGCGTCGCCGACCCCGTCCACGACGCGATGGTCAACATCGTCGGCACCGTCCAGCTGCTCGAGGCGTGCCGGCGGCACGAGGTCGGCAAGATCGTGCTCGCGACCTCTGGGGGCTGCATCTACGGGGAGCCTACGCTCGACGAGTTGCCGATCGACGAGTCCTACCCCGGGCACCCCCACTCGCCCTACGGGGCGTCAAAGCGCGGCGTCGAGGAGTACCTCTACACCTACGAGGCGCTCTACGGGCTGCGCTGGACGTCGCTGGCGCTCGCGAACGTCTTCGGGCCGCGACAGGACCCGGGTGGCGAGGCGGGTGTCGTCTCGATGTTCGGGGGGCGGATGCTCGCGCAGGAGCCCGTCACCATCTACGGCGACGGCGAGCAGACCCGCGACTTCGTGTTCGTCGACGACGTCGTCCACGCCTTCGTGCTCGCCATCGACCGCGGCGACGGGGCCCGCTGCAACATCGGCACCGGCGAGGCTACGAGCGTGAACACCCTGTTCGCCGAGCTCGCCGATCTCACCGGATATCCCCGCGACGCCGAGCACGCCGCGGAGCGCAGCGGCGAGCTCCGCCACATCGCCCTCGACGCCCGCCTTGCGGGCACGGCGCTGGGCTGGAAGCCGTGGACGACGCTACGCGAGGGGCTCGTCGCCACGCTCGACTGGCTCCGCGGCTGACGCGTCCCCGGCTCGAGCGGTAACCTGCCCGGCCCCGCCCCGGGGCTGGCGCCTGCGGCGGCTCGGTGCGGCCTGGCGCAGCATGAGATTCACGACGAGGATGCCGACGCCGGCGGCCAGGACGACGTCGCCGGCGCTCACAACCGTACGCAGCATCGGGACGGCGAAGATGTCGGCCAGCGGCGTGAGCAGGTCACCCTCGGCAAGCAGCCGGTGCTTGCCCGGCGAGATGCTCGTCGCCTCGCCCGCGGAAACCGCGAGCAGCGCGTGGCGGGACACCGGCATCGCGCCGTTCACGGTGATCACCGCCGCGTTCATCGCGAAGCCGGCGAACACGAGCAGCATGCCCGGCAGCATCCGGTTCACCACGACGAAGGCGAGCAGTGCCGCGTGACTCGCGAGCAGGAGGGGAGCGGACAGCGCATGCGCCGGCCCTCCCGTCGCGGACACCGCCGCGAGCACGGCCTGGGGCAGCACGGAGACGAGCACGAGCCACCCGTGGCGCAGCGCGACGTGGCCGAGGTTGGCCAGACGCCCCCCGCGCGCGTAGCCGGCAAGGATCGCCCCGAGGACCGTGACGAGCACGAGCACCATGGCTCCCATGCTCGCACGCGCCGGCGCGCCGCCGGCCACACCGCGAGCGCAAAAGGGGGTCAGTGGACGCCCCGGATGGGTATGAGCCGGGCCTGCCGACCGAGGAGGGCCCCGTGGACCCGACCCAGGAGTCGCTCTGGATGGCGACGAGCTCCGGACCGGCTCGCCCCGCGCTGCGCGGGGCCGAGCGCTACGACGTCGCCGTCCTCGGGGCGGGCATCACCGGCATGACGGCTGCCCTGCTCCTCAAGCGTGAGGGGCTGCGGGTTGCGGTGCTCGAGGCCGGTGCGGTCTGCCAGGGGGTGACCGGCCACACGACCGCGAAGGTGACCTCGCTGCACCAGCTCGTGTACGCCGAGCTGGCGTCGCGGTTCGACGACGACACGGCCAGGGTGTACGGGGAGGCGAACGAGGCGGCCATCGCCCTCGTGGCCTTGCTCGTCGCCGACTACGGCATCGACTGCGCATGGGAGCGCCGGCCGGCGGTGACCTTCACCGAGCGGGAGGACGAGGTCGACCAGGTGCGGGCCGAGGCCGAGACCGCCGCCCGCGTCGGACTGCCTGCCCGGCTCGTCACCGACACCGACCTGCCGTTTCCCGTGCGGGCTGCCGTCCAGTTCGACGGTCAAGGCCAGTTCCACCCGCGCGACTACGTGCTCGGCCTCGCCGAGCAGGTGGCCGGTGACGGCTGCGCCGTCTATGAGCACTCACGCGTCGTCGACGTCCGCGACGGTGACCCCTGCCGCGTGGAGACGCCGGAGGGAAGCGTGGAGGCGTCCTCGGTCATCGTGGCAACGCATCTGCCGCTGCTCGACCGGGGGCTGTTCTTCGCCAAGGCGCATCCCTCGCGGTCGTACGCCCTGGCGGCCACGGTCGAGGGCCCCCTCCCCGACGGCATGTACATCAACGTCGAGCAGCCGACGCGCTCGGTCCGCCCGTACGTCCGCGGCGCGACGCGCATGGTCGTCGTGAGCGGTGAGGGCCACAAGCCGGGTGAGGACGAGGACGAGGCCCGCCATTGGGACGCCCTGGCCGAGTGGACCCGCCGGCACTTCGCGGTCATCTCCGTGGACTACCTCTGGTCGGCTCAGGACTACACGCCCGTCGACAAGATCCCCTTCGTCGGCAAGGTGACGAGGACGTCGAGCAACATCTGGACGGCGACGGGGTTCCGCAAGTGGGGGATGACCGGGGGGACGGCGGCCGCGATGATCCTCGCCGACCTCGTCGCCGGGCGGGACAACCCGTGGGCGGCCACGTTCGACGCCAACCGCGTCACGCCCGTGCAGTCCGCGAGGTCGTTCGTCACCGAGAACCTCGACGTCGCACGCCACTTCGTCGCCGACCGCATCACCGAGCCGGAGGATGCGGAGGCGGCGGAGCGGCTCGGGCCCGGCGAGGGGACGGTCGTGCGGATCGACGGCACGGCCTACGCCGTGTGCCGGGACGACGATGGCGCCCTTTACGCTCTGTCCCCGGTGTGCCGCCACATGGGCTGCCACGTGCGGTGGAACACCGCCGAGCGCTCCTGGGACTGCCCCTGCCACGGCTCCCGCTACACGCCCGACGGTCGGGTCATCCAGGGCCCAGCGGTGCACGACCTCGAGCCGCGCGAGCTGCCCGAGCGCGGGTCCTGACCCGCCTCATCCCTCCTCGCGGGCGTCGCTTGGGTTGATCGCCCAAGCGAGTCCCTCGTCGTCGGTGAGGCGGCGCGCGCGGTGGAGGCGGCGCGCCGGCGGCAGCGTCGTGACGGCCACGGCAGGAGTAGCGCGTCGGGGTCCGCCGCGTCGACGAGGGTCTGCAGATCCTCCATCGCCCGCAGCCTACGGCCCCCACCCCCGGGGTAGCATTCCGTCGTGGACGAACGACCTTCCCGCCCCGCCTCCGGCCGCCGCGCCGAGGATGCGGCGCTGCGCGACCTGCGGGGCAAGCTCTCGGGGGTGCTGCGGCGGTTGCCCGACATCGAGCGGCGGGTCGTCGAACTGCGCATGGGCCTCGACGACGGCACGCCCGGCAAGCCCGGCGAGGTCGCCGAAGCGCTCGGGCTCACGATCGGCGAGGTGAAGAAGATCGAGGCGCGGGCCTTCTCGCGGATCCGTGAGGTCGGGCCGATCAAGGGGCTGGAGCGCTTCCTCGAGCGGTAGCGCCAGGCCATCCTGTTCACAGCAGCCCCAAAGCCGTTATTCTTACCCACTTCAGTAACCGACCTTGGTTGCCGAACGTCTCCGGGACGTGGTCCCGTGGCGTCGGGGCGCCGCACGTCCCCGGGGGCAACGGGCGAGCCGTGCCGCCGGCCGATGGAGTGGTTCATGTGATCAACCGCGCACTCGTGGTGCTGGTCCTGTCCATGGGGCTGGTCCTCGCGGGGCTGCCGAGCGCCGCCTCCGGCGAGCCGCCGATCCCCCCGACGGTTTCCGAGCATCTCGACGGCCTGCCCCTGGGGGAGGACCCGGGCACCTTCCAGCAGCGGCTGCGCGCCTACCGGGAGGGCAGCGGTGGAGGGGACGGGGCCCCGGAGCCGTCCCGGGCTGACGAGGTCGCCGGCGCGGCCGCCGTCCGCTCCGCCGCCGTCCGCACGCCGATCCCTTTCTCCATGGTGGGCTTCGCGATCCCGCCGGGCGCCGAGGTGAGCTTCCGCACCTCCGCCGACGGCCGCGAGTGGACGCCCTGGCAATGGGCTCCCGCCGTCGGCAACGACGGGGGCCCGGACCCCGGCACGGCGGAGGCGCAGGCGGCGGCGCCGCCCGAGACGCGCAGCGAGGGGCACTGGGTCGGCCGGGCGACCTCCCTGCAGGTGCGGGTGCTCAACGGCCGTCCCGAGGACGTCGGCGTCGACCTCATCGACTCGCTCGGGCTGTCGCGCTCCCTGCCCGAGCGGGCCGCGGACGCGGTCCGCGCCGCGGTGCGGCCCGCGCCCGAGCCGGCGATCGCCGCGCCGGGCAGGCCGCGGATCGTCTCGCGCGAGGAGTGGGGCGCGGACGAGTCGCTGCGCAAGGACAAGCCGACGTACGCCAGCCGGGTGCGCATGGGGGTGGTCCACCACACGGCGGGCGCGAACGACTACACCGCGGCGGAGGCACCGGGGGTCATGCGGGCCGTCTACCGATACCACACCGTGAACCAGGGCTGGTCCGACGTCGGCTACAACCTCCTCATCGACCGCTTCGGCACGGTGTACGAGGGGCGGGCCGGAGGGCTCGAGTCGGCCGTGGTCGGCGCCCACTCGCGGAACTGGAACACCGGCAGCTTCGGGGTGTCGGTCATCGGGTGCTTCGACTCCCAGGCGTGCGCCGGAGTCCCGGGAGGGGGCGGCAGCCTGCCCGCAGCCGCCGAGGAGGCGCTCATCGATGTCCTGGCCTGGAAGCTCGACGTCCACTCCGTGGACGTGGACGCGACGATCACTATGAACAACACCAAGGTGCGCACCCTCGTCGGCCACCGCGACATCGGGGCGACCTCGTGTCCCGGCAACCTGCTCTACGCGAAGCTCGACGCCATCAGGGAGCGCGTGGCCGCCCGGCAGGCCGACCAGGGGGGCGTGGTCGTCGACCCGGGGGCGACGCCGTCGGTCGTGGCGCTGCGCGAGGGCAAGCTCGGTGACGAGGTCACCCTGTCGGCGCGCCTTCGCCCCCCGGGAGCGTGGCAGCTCGAGGTCACCGACGTCGACGGCCGCCTGGTCCACAACGCCTCGGGGTCGGGCGACACCGCCGTCTCCCGCTGGTCGGGCGGCAGCGGCCTGCGACCAGGCACGTACCGCTACGCATTCTCGAGTCCCGGGCGGCGCACCGCCACCGGCGCCTTCGCGGTGGAGGCGCTCTGCGGGGACGCCTTCTGCGACATCGTGGGCTCGGTGCACCGCGAGGCGATCCTGCGCCTGCACGAGCGCGACGTCGTCCACGGCTGCGCGGAGGGCCGCTTCTGCCCGAGCGGGCGGGTGACCCGGGGGCAGATGGCCACGATGACCGCCCGGGCGCTCCAGCTGACCCCGGCGGGTGACGGCCACTTCCGCGACGTGCCCGCCGGCCACCCCCACGCCGCGGGCATCAACGCGCTCTACGAGCGCGGGATCGTGCAGGGGGACGGCGGGCGGTTCTTCCCCGACCGGCTGGTCCGCCGGGACCAGATGGCGACCTTCCTGCGCAACGGCCTCGGCCTGACGCCGAGCGGCGCGAGCCACTTCAGCGACGTGGCCGGCAACACCCACGAGGCCGCGATCAACGCGCTCGGCGACCACGACATCGCACGCGGGGACGGCGCGCGCCGCTTCCTACCCGACCGGCCCATCCGCCGCGACCAGATCGCGTCGCTGCTCGACCGGGCCCTGCAGGTCGCTCCCTGACGGCGCCGACGTTCCCCGTGTGCTGAAATGGGGGGCGGAGGTGCTGACGATGTCCCCGCTCCAGGAGCTCCTCGCCGAGCGGTCCAGCCTCGACGTGCGGGCGGTGGACCATCTCCTGCTGCTGCTCGCCGACTGGCAGCTCCTCGCCGACCTTTCGTTCGCCGACCTGCTGCTGTTCGTGCCGGAGACGGGGGTGTCGCCGCCCGCCTACCTCTGCGCCGGCCAGATGCGCCCATACACCGCCCAGACCATCTACCACGAGGACCTTGTCGGCACGTCGTTTCCGGTCCGTGACCGCCCGATGGTCGGCAGGGCCCTCGCGGAGGGCCGGGTCATCCGCGACGCCGACCCGGACTGGTCCACCGGCGTCCCGGTGCGCGAGGAGGCCATACCGGTGCGCTTCGACGGGCGCCTCATCGCCGTGGTCACCCGCGAGGCGAACGTCTCGACCGCCCGCTCGCCGTCCCAGCTGGAGCTCACCTACCTCCAGTCAGCCGGCGAGCTCGCGCAGATGCTCGCGGACGGAACCTTCCCCTACCGCGGCGACGACCCCCAGGAGCGTGAGCTGTCGCCCCGCGTCGGTGACGGCATCATGCGCCTGAACGCGGACGGCGTGGTCACCTACGCCTCACCGAACGCGATCTCGGCCTACCGCAGGCTCGGGAGCCTGCCCAACGTCGTCGGGCGGGAGCTCTCCTCGTTCGACCCCGGCCACGCCGAGCTCGCCGCCGGCCTCGCCGGGGGCGTGCCCGTCGAGACCGAGATCGAGGACCAGGGGGCCGTCGTCCAGCGCCGCCTGCTCCCCCTCATCGGCCAGGGGGGCGTGGTCGCCGGCCTCCTGCTCGTGCGCGAGGTCACGGAGCTGCGCCGCCACGAGCGCGCGCTGCGGGTGAAGGACGCGACCATCCGGGAGATCCACCACCGGGTGAAGAACAACCTGCAGACCGTCGCCTCGCTGCTGCGCCTTCAGTCGCGCCGGCTGCGGTCCCAGGAGGCGCGTGAGGCACTCACCGAGTCCGTGCGACGGATCTCCTCCATCGCCCTCGTTCACGAGACGCTCAGCCAGGAGTCCCGTCAGCGGGTCAACTTCGACAAGGTCGCCCGGCGGGTCATCGACATGCTCAGCGACGGGCTCGTCAACCCCGACGTTCCGGTGGTGTTCGAGACCCACGGGGCCCCCGGCGACCTGCCCGCCGAGGTCGCCACCCCCCTCGCGCTCGTGCTCACCGAGCTGCTGCAGAACTCCGTCGAGCACGGCTTCCCCGAGAAGGGGGGGAAGGTGACCATCACCTTCGAGCGCGGGCCCGTCACTCTGCGCGTGCTGCTCGCCGACGACGGCGTCGGGCTGCCGGAGGGGGAGACCCTCGAGGCGCGCGCCAACCTCGGCCTGCAGATCGCCCGCACCCTCGTGGAGACCGAGCTCGGCGGGACGTTCACGCCTTCGCCCGGTGCCGGCGAGGGCCGGGGGCTCGCGGTCGAGCTCGTCCTGCCGTTGCCGTAGTCCCGGCTGGTGTCAGCTCGCGATGCGGCGCCGGCGCTGGCGGCTGCGCCGCAGGGTCCGGCGCTCCTCCTCGCTCATGCCACCCCAGACCCCGGCGTCCTGGTTGGAGTCGAGCGCCCACTCGAGACACTGGTCGATGACGTCGCAGCCCCGGCACACGTCCTTGGCCCGCTCAGTCTGCTCCACGGCCAGGCCGGTCGTACCGACGGGAAAGAACAGCTCCGGGTCCTCGTCCAGGCAGACTGCGTGCTGGCGCCAGTCCATAGCCTCTCTCCTTGGTCGTCTCGCGTTCACGAGCCCGGCTGGCTCGAGCAGTCCGTCGGTGCCGGTGGTCGGCAGCAACCGCCGGCACGCGTGGGAATGCAGGGGGACCGAGCACCCGGGCCTTGTGAATCCTGTCACAATGTGGACCGAGTCGTAACCCTATAGGCCCGATCCGCACGAGTAAAGGCCCTCGCCCAAGATGGCGGAAACTTTTCCCGGCGGCCCCAGGCCCGCCGTCGTCGGGCACCGGGGCGCCCCGGGCTCGGCTCCCGAGAACGTGCCGGCGGCGGCGCAGGGCGGGGCGGCGTACGTCAGCCTCCGGCGGGGCGACGTCAGTACTCGGCGTCGCCCTCCATGCCCTCCCGCAGGAACTCGAGGATCCGCGTGAGCAGGCGGGAGACGTGCATCTGGCTGATGCCGACGTGCTCGGCGATCTTCGACTGCGTCATGCCCTTGAAGAACCGCAGGTAGAGGATCGTGCGCTCGCGCTCGGGCAGCTGCTCGATGAGCGGGGCGAGCGAGGCGAAGTACTCGAGGTTCTCGAGGCGGAAGTCCTCCTGGCCGATGCGGTCGACCCGCAGCGGGGCGTCGTCGTCGTCGCCCGACGGCGCGTCGAGGGACGTCGTCGAGTAGGCCTGGCCGCTCTCGAGGGCCTCGAGGACCTCCTCCTCGGTCACCTCGGCCATCTTCGCGATCTCGCTGACCGTCGGGGAGCGCCCGAGATCCTGGGTGAGCTGCGCGATGATCTTGTTGAGGCGCAGCGAGAGCTCCTGCAGGCGGCGGGGCACCCGCACCGCCCAGCCCTTGTCGCGGAAGTAGCGCTTGAGCTCTCCCACGATGGTCGGCGTCGCGTAGGTGGAGAACTCCACCCCCCGGTCGAGGTCGAAGCGGTCGATCGCCTTGAGCAGCCCGACGCTGCCGACCTGGACGAGGTCGTCGAGCGGCTCGCCCCGGTCCTTGAAGCGCTTCGCGAGGTACTCCACGAGCGGCAGGTGCAGGCGCGCGAGCTCCTCCCGGTAGGTCTGGTCCCCCGTGCGCTGCAACTCGGCGAACAGCAGCTTGGTGTCCTCTCGGTTGTAGGTGCTCATCAGCGATGCGGCCCGCTCGTCACGTTGATCCGGTGCTTGGTGAGGACGATCGTGGCGTGACCCTGCTGCATCTCGATGCGCAGGTCGTCGGCGAGTGCCCTGAGGATCGTCCAGGAGAACGACGACTCGTCGATGACCGGTTCGCTTCCCGCCACCTCGGCGTGCACGCGGACCTCGACGCCGGGCTCAGTGGCCTTGACCTCCAGGGTTATGAAGTCGCCTGTGGCGTGCCGCAGCAGCTGCACCGCGCTCTCCTCGACCGCCATGCGGAGGTCGTCGACCTGGTCGAGGGTGAAATGGTCGCGCGCCGCGAACCCGCCCACCGCGGTGCGAAGCAGCGCCAGGTGACCCGCAGTGGGGGGCACCTTCACCATCACCATGTCCACTGTCACGCTCTGCCCGTCTCCTGTGCGACCCGACCACGACCCGCCGCGCGGGGACGGGGGGCACAGCCTACAACCGTACGCGCAGGTCGGCCCCCGGCCGCACGGTTCGTCGGACGCGCGGCAGGGCAGGTCTGGCGTATGGACATCAACCTCGACACCTACTACCGGGGGTTGGCCGCGGAGCGGCTCCAGGAGCTCGGCGACCGGCTGCTCGCCCTGTCGAGGGAGGCGGAGAAGGCCGACGCGCACGACGCGGCCTGGCACCTGGCGGACCTCGCCACGCAGCTGCTCGACATGGGCATCGAGGTCGGAGGCCGCACCACGCCCGACCCGTGACCCCGACCCGTGACCCCAGGGGGTCACGGGACCCCCAGGCCCTATCCTTAGGTGATGGTGGCCGACCCGGCGCTCGCGCGCTTCTCCGCGCCCACCCGCGAGTGGTTCAGCTCGTCCTTCGACGCCCCCACGGAGGCGCAGGCCGCGGCGTGGTCGCACATCCACGAGGGCGCCAACGTGCTCGTGAGCGCGCCGACGGGCTCGGGCAAGACGCTCGCGGCGTTCCTCGCGACCCTCGACCGGCTCTTCACGACCCCGCGCGAGGAGCGTGGCACGCGGGTCCTCTACGTGTCGCCGCTGAAGGCTCTCGCCTACGACGTCGACCGCAACCTGCGGGCGCCGCTCGCGGGCATCACCCGCGCCGCGGAGCGCCGCAACCGGTCGGTTGCGCCCGTGGACGTCGCGCTGCGTTCGGGCGACACGCCGGCCGACGAGCGCGCCCGCATGGCCCGCACGCCGCCGGACATCCTCATCACGACGCCCGAGTCGCTGTTCCTCCTGCTCACCGCGCGGGCCCGGGAGACGCTCGCCGACGTGGAGACCGTCATCCTCGACGAGGTTCACGCGGTGGCTGGCACGAAGCGCGGCGGGCATCTCGCGCTGTCCCTCGAGCGGCTCGAGGCGCTCGCCGGACGACCGCTGCAGCGCATCGGGCTGTCGGCGACGCAACGCCCGCTCGACGAGGTGGCGCGCTTCCTCGGCGGTGGCGTGGTCGGCGGTGACGGGGCCTGGACGCCGCGACCGGTGCGCATCGTCGAAGCGGGCGCGCGCAAGCAGCTCGAGGTGGAGATCGTCGTGCCGGTCGAGGACATGAGCCGCCTCGGCGAGGTCCTCGAGGAGCCCCCGACGGGGCCGGCGGCGGTCGGCGAGCAGCGCCGGTCGATCTGGCCGGCGGTGCAGCCCCGGATCCTCGAGCTCGTGCTCGCGCACCGCTCCACGATCGTGTTCGCGAACTCCCGGCGCCTCGCGGAGCGCCTCTGCGCCCGCCTGAACGAACTCGCGAACGCGACGCGAGGTGACGACGAGCCGGAGGTCGTCGTCGCGCGGGCGCACCACGGCTCGATCGCGCGGGAGCAGCGCGTGGAGATCGAGTCGGCGCTCAAGGAGGGGCGGCTGCGCTGCGTCGTCGCGACGTCGTCCCTCGAGCTCGGCATCGACATGGGCGCGGTCGACCTCGTCGTCCAGGTCGAGTCGCCCGGCAGCGTCTCGCGGGGGCTGCAGCGCATCGGCCGGGCCGGCCACGCGGTCGGGGCGCCGAGCGTGGGCAAGGTGTTCCCGAAGTACCGGGGCGACCTCGTCGAGGCGGCGGTCGTCGTCCGCCGCATGCACGAGGCCGCCATCGAGGAGACCCGCTACCCGCGCAACCCCCTCGACGTCCTCGCGCAGCAGGTCGTCGCGATGGCCGCGATGGACTCCTGGGACGTCGGCGAGCTCGTGCGGGTCGTGCGCGGGGCGGCGAGCTTCGCGGACCTGTCGCGCGCGCAGCTCGACGGCGTGCTCGACATGCTCTCGGGCCGCTACCCCTCCGACGAGTTCGCCGAGCTGCGCCCCCGCCTGAACTGGGACCGGGTCGCCGACCGCATCGTCGGTCGCGCCGGCGCCCAGCGCCTCGCGGTCACCTCCGGCGGCACCATCCCCGACCGCGGCCTGTACGGGGTGTTCGTCGAGGGGGAGGGCACCGGCCGGCGCGTCGGCGAGCTCGACGAGGAGATGGTCTACGAGACCCGCCCCGGAGAGACCATCGTGCTGGGCTCGACGACGTGGCGCGTCACCGACATCACCCGCGACCAGGTCCTCGTCACACCGGCGCCCGGGGAGCCGGGCAAGCTGCCCTTCTGGCACGGCGACGCCCCGGGGCGGCCCGTCGAGGTCGGGCGGGCGGTGGGCGCCTTCCTCCGCGAGACGGCCGAGGCGTCGCAGGAAGAGGCGAGAGCCCGTCTCGCCGCCGACTACGCCCTCGACGAGCTCGCCGCCGCCAACCTCGTCGCCTACGTCGCCGAGCAGCGGGCCGCGGTCGGCACGGTCCCGTCCGACCGCACCATCGTCGTCGAGCGGTTCCGCGACGAGATCGGCGACTGGCGGGTGTGCGTCCTGTCGCCCTTCGGCGGACGGGTCCACGCCCCGTGGGCGCTCGCGATCGAGGCACGGGCGCGCGAGCGCCTCGGCCTCGACCTGGCGACCATGGCCACCGACGACGGCATCGTGATCCGCCTGCCCGACACCGACGCCGACGGCGGGGCCGCAGGGCTGGCGGGCACCGTCGTCATCGACGCCGACGACGTCGAGGACCTCGTCGTGGGCGAGCTCGCCAACTCGGCGCTGTTCGCCGCGCGCTTCCGCGAGTGCGCCGGGCGGGCGCTGCTGCTGCCGCGGCGTCGCGGCGGGTCCGGTGGCGTCGCCCGCACCCCGCTATGGCAGCAACGCCAGCGGGCCCACGACCTGCTCGCCGTGGCGAGCCGCTACGGCAGCTTCCCGGTCCTGCTCGAGACCTATCGGGAGTGCCTGCGCGACGTGTTCGACGTGCCGGCGCTCGTCGCGCTCCTGCGCGACGTCGCCGCCCGGCGGGTCCGCGTCGTGGAGGTCACGACGCCGCAGGCGAGCCCCTTCGCGTCGTCGCTGCTGTTCGGCTACATGGCCGGCTACCTCTACGAGGGCGACGCCCCGCTCGCCGAGCGCCGGGCCCACGCGCTGAGCCTGGACCGGGAGCGCCTCGCCGAGCTGCTCGGCTCGGGCGAGCTGCGCGAGCTCGTCGACCCGCGCGCGCTCGCCGAGCTCGAGCTCGTCCTGCAGCGCCTCGCCCCCGACCGCCATGCCCGCGACCCCGACGGCGTCCACGACCTGCTCCGAGAGGTCGGCGACCTCGCCACCCACGAGGTCGCTGCCCGCACCGACGGGCCGGCGGAGCGCTGGCTCGACGAGCTCGCCGCCCAGCGGCGGGCCTATCCGCTGCGGGTGGCGGGTGACGAGCGGTGGGCGGCGGCGGAGGACGCCGCACGCTTCCGCGACGGGCTCGGAATCCCGCCGCCTGCCGGCCTGCCGCAGGCCTTCGTCGCGCCCGTCGACCGCCCGCTCGTCGACCTCGTCGCCCGCTACGCCCGCACGCACGGCCCGTTCCGCCCGCGCGACGTGGCGGCGCGCCTCGGGCTGCCGCCCGACGCCGCCGACCTCGCGTGCAAGGAGCTCGAACGCGACGGCCGGCTCGTCGCTGGCGAGTTCCGTCCCGGCGGCAGCGGCCCGGAGTGGTGCGACGCCGCTGTCCTGCGCCGGCTGCGGCGGGCGTCGCTCGCGGCGCTGCGCCGGGAGGTCGAAGCGGTCGAGCCCGCGGCCCTCGGCCGGTTCCTGCCCGCCTGGCAGGGGGTGGGTGCCGGGCGCTCCTCGACCGGTGCGGACCGCATGCTCGAGGTCGTGGCCCAGCTGCAGGGCGCGCCGATCCCCGCGTCGGTCCTCGAACGCGACGTCCTCGCGTGCCGGGCGCGCGACTACGAGCCGGCCTGGCTGGACGGGCTGGCGGCCGCCGGGCAGGTCGTGTGGGTCGGACGGGGACCGCTCGGGTCACGCGACGGACGGGTGTCGCTGTACCTGCGCGACGAGGCGCGTCCGCTCGTCGCGCCGCCGGACGCCGTGCTGCCGGGGGGCGGCGAGGACGGGTCCACGGCCGCCCAGGCCGCCATCCCGGGGTGGAGCGCACGCCACGCCGGCATCATCGAGCTCCTTGGCTCGCGCGGCGCGTCGTTCTGGCCGGCGATCCACGCCGCGGCGGGGGGCGGCGGCGAGCAGGAGGTCCTCGACGCGCTGTGGGACCTCGTGTGGGCGGGGCTCGTTACGAACGACATGCTCGCGCCGCTGCGGGCGCTCGTCGACGCCGGCGCGCGGCGTGCGCGCGGCGCCGGTCGCCGCCGGCCGGGTCGGGCCGTGACGCGCAGCGGACCCCCGGCGGCGGCCGGCCGCTGGTCGCTCGTCGCCGACCTCACGCAGGACGGGGCGTCCGCCACCGACCGCGCCGCCGCACTGGCCGCCTGCCTGCTCGACCGTCACGGCGTCGTCGTGCGCGACGCGGTCGCCGCCGAGGACGTCCCGGGCGGGTTCGGCGCCGTCTACGGCGTGCTGAAGGCCATGGAGGAGGCGGGCCGGGCGCGCCGCGGCTACTTCGTCGAGGGGCTCGGGGGCGCGCAGTTCGCCCTGCCCGGCGCCGTCGACCGGCTCCGAGGAGTACGCGAGGCGGGTCTGGACGCCCAGGCCGACGCGCCGACGGTGCTCGCAGCGACCGACCCCGCCAACCCCTACGGGGCGGCGCTCGCCTGGCCGGAGCCGCTCGGCGCGCACGGCCACGCCCCGCGCCGGGTCGCCGGCGCGCACGTCGTCCTCGTCGAGGGCCGCCCGGTCGTCTACGTCGAGAAGGGGGGACGCTCCCTGCTCACCTTCACCGCCGACGGCGGCCATCTCGCGGCAGCGGCCGAGGGGCTGGGCGCCCTCGTCGACGCCGGCCGTGTCGACCAGCTGCGGGTGCGGCGCATCGACGGCGGACCGCCGGGCAGCCAGCCGCTCGCGGCACACCTGCGCAAGGCGGGCTTCGGTGACCACCCACAGGGACTCGTCCGGCGGCACCGCTGACGGTCTCCCGGGGCGGCAGGGAACCGCCCCCGGGGATCCCTGCTGGGTGGATTGGCGGCGCCGCGGTCGTTGGGAGAATATGCGGGCATGGACACCACCACACCCGCCACCGGCGACGCCCCTTCGAGCCTGCTCGTGCACGCGGTCGAGCAGGTCGTGCTCGGCGACCGCACGGCCTACCGCGGGGGCCAGCTGACCGTCGGGGTCGAGCAGGCGCACGACGCCCTCGCCGACCCCGCGCTGTCGTCGGTGCGCGTGCACGCGACGAACCCCGGGGACCCGGTGCGGATCGTGAAGCTCCTCGACGTCGTCGAGCCGCGCACGAAGGGCCCGGGCCGCGGCGGGGTCTTCCCCGGCTTCCTCGCCCCGCCCCGCCCCGACCGTCCTCGCCAGACGCACGTCCTGCGCGGTGCGGCGGTCATGGCCGCCGGCGCCCTTCCGCGCAACCAGGAGGGCATCGTCGACATGAGCGGCCCCGCCGCGGAGGTGTCGCCGTACGCCGCCACCTCCAACGTCGTCGTCGAGTTCGCGCGGACCGACGACGCGAGCTGGGAGGACGTCGACGTGGCGTTGCGCCGGGGGCTGCTGCGCCTGGCGGTCCACCTCGCCGACGCGGCCGCCGAGGCGGACCCCGACGACGTCGAGGAGTGGGCGCCGCCCGCCCGGCCCGGCCCGGGCGACCTGCCACGGGTCGGTGTGGTGACGAACCTCCAGACGCAGGGGTCGTTCAAGGACGTGTACGTCTACGGACGCAGCTTCGCCACGAGCCTGCCCACCCTCATCGACCCCTTCGAGGTCGACGACGGCGCCATCGTCGGCGGGCAGTTCGGCCACCCGGGGCTTCGCAACTCGACGTACGTCCACCAGAACCACCCCGTCGTCGCCGAGCTGCGTCGCCGGCACGGTCACGACCTGTCCTTCGCCGGGCTCGTGATCTGCCCCGAGCCGGTCGACCAGCACGCCAAGGACCACATCTCCGCCCACGCCGCTCGCCTGTGCATCGCCGCGGGCTTCGACGCGGCCGTCGTGACGAAGGAGGGCGGGGGCAACGCCGACGCCGACGCGTCGCTGAAGATGGACCGTCTCGAGGACGCCGGCATCGCCGCCGTCGGCATGTTCGCCGAGTTCGCCGGCCCGGACGGCACGGGCCCGCCCCTCGTGTTCCCTCCGCGCAGGGCGACGGCGATGGTGAGCACCGGCAACTACGACGAGCGCCTGCAGCTGCCGGCGATGGAGCGGACCCTCGGGGGGGACCGGGTCGACATCGCCGACGCCGACGCCGACGCCGCGATGGAGCTGCCCGTTGCGACCATCCACGGCTCGCTCAACCTGCTCGGCGGGGGCCGGCTGCGCGCCCAGGAGGAGGCCGCCTGATGCGTGTCGTCCACTACCTCAACCAGTTCCAGGCCGGCGTCGGCGGGGAGGACGCCGCGAGCACGCCTCCCCAGGTTCACGACGAGCTCGTGGGGCCGAGCCGGCTCCTCGCGCGGCTGCTGGAGCCAGGAGGCGAGCAGTCCGGGGACGCGCACGAGGTCGTCGCGAGCATCTCCTGCGGTGACGACCATGCCGCCTCCGACCCGGGCGTGATGACCGAGGTCCTCCGCCTCGCCCGCGAGGTGGGCGCCGAGATGATCGTCGCGGGACCCGCCTTCGGCAGCGGCCGCTACGGCCTGGCCTGCGGGCGCCTCGTGGCCGGGGCGGCAGCCGAAGGCATGCCGGCGATCGCGGGCATGCACCCCGACAACCCCGGCGTCGACCAGGCCGGCGGCGCGGTGGTCGTCGCCGCGGGAGCCAGCACGCGGGAGATGCGCCCCTCGATGGAGCGCCTGGCCGCCGCGGCGCTCAAGGTCGCCGCCGGTGAGCCCGTCACCGCCGAGGACGGCCGCGTCGGGCGGATCCCGCGCCGCACCACCACCGTGGAGCAGCCGGCGGCCGTGCGCGCCGTCGACCTCGCCCTTGCCCGCCTCGCCGGCGACCGCGACGCCACCGAGATCCCCGCCGGCCTGTTCGACGTCGTCAGCCCCGCCGGGCCCGTCGAGGACCCCGCCGAGGCGACCATCGCGCTCGTCACCGAGGGGGCGCTCGTGCCGGCCGGCAACCCCGACCGGCTCGAGGCCGCGCGGGCCACCCGCTGGGTGCACTACCCGCTCGACGGCGTGACGGCGCTCGCAGCGGGTGACTACGAGTCCGTGCACGGCGGCTTCTCACCGGCGGCCGCCAACGCCGACCCGCACCGCATCCTCCCGCTCGACGTCGCCCGCGAGCTGGAGGAGCAGGGGCGCATCGGCGCGCTGCACCATGAGTACCTCGCGACGGCGGGCAACGGCACAGCCGTCGCGAACGCCCGGCGCTTCGGCGTCGAGTGGGCGGCCCGCCTGCACGGCTCCGGTGTGCAGGCCGCGATCCTGACCGCCACCTGAGGGACGGGAACGCGTTGCGGGTCAACGCTTGCGAAGGAGCTCGAACGGGGAGGGATCCCCACGGCGCTGCTCTGCAACCTCGTGTCGATCGCCGAGCAGGTCGGCGCGCCGCGCATCGTGCCGACCCGGGGCATCCCCTACCCGGCCGGTGACCCCGAGCTCGATCCTGAGGAAGAGCGCGCCTGGCGCCGTCGTCTGCTCGAGACGGCGCTGCGGGCGGTCTCCACCCCCGTAAAGCGCCCCACCATCTTCGACGTCGAGGAGTCCGCGTCATGATCCCTGTCGTCACGGGTACGAGCGCCGTGCTCGCGCACGCGCCCGGCCTGGCCCGCCACGGGTCCAAACCGTCACGGGAGCTGGCCCGCGACGACGCGGTCCGCTCGCGGTTCCTCGCAAGCCTCCGCTCGTTCGACGAGGCGGTCGGCTATTCGCCCCATCAGGCGTACCTCGGGGCGCTGCACCCCCGCGAGCTGCCCGCGCGCCCGCGCACCGGTCAGCGCGTCGAGGGGGCCGAGCGGTTCGCCGCCGCCGGCGAGCTTCTGCCCGAGGAGGAGTTCCTCGGCCTGCTCGCCCTCGCCGACGACTTCGACCTCATCACCCTCGACCCGGCGGTGGCCGAGGACGCCGCCGCCCGCCTCGCCCGCCACCCGCTCGCCAAGGCCTTCGACCTCGACAAGGTCACCAAGGCGGCGGGCGACGCGGAGCGCGCCGCGGACCAGCCCGGGGCGCTGCCGCTGCACATCGGAGCCGACCGCCTGGCCGGCGCGATCCAACGGGGGCACGAGGCGGACGAGGCGCTCACGGCGCCCGTGCTCCTCGAGAACCTCGCCGGCAAGGCGACGGGCTTCCTCGCCCTCGCCTGGCTCCTCCACGGTCACGGCATCGACCCCGGCGCCGTCGACTACGTCCTCGGCTGCTCGGAGGAGGCGGTCGGGGACCGCTACCAGCGTGGCGGCGGCAACCTCGCGAAGGCGATCGCGGAGACGGCCGGCCTCGCCAACGCCTCCGGTGCGGACGTCAAGAACTTCTGCGCCGCGCCGATCCCCGCGCTCGTCATCGCCGGCAGCCTCGTCGCCTCGGGGGTGTGCCGCACGGTCGCGGTGGTCGCCGGGGGGTCCCTCCCGAAGCTCGGCATGAAGTTCCAGGGACACCTCAAGCATGGCCTGCCCGTGCTCGAGGACGTCCTCGGGGGCATGGCCGCGCTCGTGACCGCCGACGACGGCGCGTCACCGCATCTGCGGCTCGACGTCGTCGGCCGCCACCCCGTCAGCGCGGGCAGCGCGAACCAGAGCATCCTCACCGCGCTGACGGTCGAGCCGCTCGAGCGGGTGGGGCTGCGCATGGTCGATGTCGACGACTACGCCACCGAGCTGCACGACCCCGAGGTGACCGAGCCGCAGGGGTCGGGCGATGTCGCGGCCCGCAACTACAAGACGATCGCCGCACTGGCGGTGCGCCGGGGCGAGATCGAGCGTGGGGACATGGGGGCCTTCGCCGCCGAGCGCGGCATGCCGGGGTTCGCGCCGACGCAGGGCCATCTCGCCTCGGCGCTGTGCTACCTGCCGCACGCGCTGCGGCGCCTCACCGCCGGCGACGCCAACCGGGTGCAGCTGCTGGCCAAGGGCAGCCTCTTCCTCGGGCGGATGAGCCGCAGCTCGGACGGCATGAGCGTCGTCCTCGAACGCAACCCGCGAGTGACAGGAGAGCAGGCATGAGCGTCAAGGAAGCCACCCGGGAGGACTTCTGGGATTTGATCGACGTGGGCACCGTCCTCGTCGACGTGTGGTCGGAGCAGTGCCAGCCGTGCGTGAAGCTCGCCCCCCACCTCGAGCAGCTCGCCGAGGAGTACGCCGAGCTCACCGTGGTCAAGCTCGAAGCACCGAAGGCACGCCGCGTGTGCATGGAGCTGAAGGTGATGGGTCTGCCGACCCTCCTGCTGTTCCGGGACGGCGAGGAGGTCGACCGCATCACCGACCCCGACCTCGACGCACGGGCGGTGCGCAGCTGGCTGAACGAGCACTTCGAGCAGTAGCCGACACGACGAAGGGAGCGACGAATGTTCGACGGAAAGAAGGTCATCGCCATCGGCGAGCGCGACGGCTTGGGAGGCCCCGCGATCGCCGCCTGCGCCGAAGCCGCAGGCGCGGAGGTCGTCTACACCTCCACCGCCTGCTTCGTCTGAACGGCTTCAGGAGCCATGGACCTCGACACGCAGGCCGCGATCAAGCGGCTTGCGGAGGAGCACGGGCCCGAGCAGCTGCTCGTGCTGCTCGGCGCACCGGACCCCGAGGCCGCGGAGATCGCGGCCGAGACGGTGGTCGTGGGTGACCCGAGCTACGCAGGTCCCCTGGCGGAGGCCCAGTTGGGTCTCGACGTGTACCACGTGCTGGAGCCCGAAGTCGCCGCGGCCGTCCCCGACGACGTCTACGACGAGCAGGTGGGCCTGATGGCCGACGTGCTCGACGCGGAGGCGGTCACCGAGGCGGTCAGCGGCATGCGAGCCAAGATCGGCGCCTGAGGGAGCCGGCGGTGAGCCAGCGGCCGGCGGCGGTGGTGTTCGACGTCGACGGGACACTCGTCGACAGCGAACGCCACGGCCACCGGGTCGCGTTCAACGCCGCGTTCGCCGACGCCGGCCTGCCGCACCGGTGGAACGAGGACCGGTACGGGCGCCTGCTCGCCGTCCCCGGCGGTGAGCGGCGCATCCGCGAGTTCCTCCTCGGCGAGGGCTACCCCGCACCCGAAGCCGAGGAGCTCGCCGCCCGCCTCCACGCGCACAAGACCGCGCTCTTCCGCGACCTCGCGGCGCAGGGGCGCATCCCCGCGCGTCCGGGGACCGAGCGGCTGCTCGACGAGCTGGCCGAGGCGGGCACGCCCGTGGCGGTCGCGACGACCGGCAGCAGGGCGTGGGTGGAGCCGCTGCTCGACCGGCTGTTCGGCCTGTCGCGCTTCGTGACCGTCGTGGCCGGTGACGACGTGCCTGCGCTGAAGCCCGCCCCCGCGGCCTACCACGCGGTGCTCGACCGCCTCGGCGAGCCCGCCGACGCCGTCGTCGCGATCGAGGACTCGGCCAACGGTGTGGCCGCGGCGCGCAAGGCCGGCGTGGCGTGCCTCGCCGTCGTGAACGACTACACCGCGGGGGACGACCTCGAGGGCGCGGCGCTCGTCGTCGACCGCTTCGGCGAGCCGGGCCGCGCCCGGGTGCTCGCCGGCCCCTCCGACGCGCTCGAGCGGGGGGCGGTCACCCTCGGCACGCTGCGCCGCCTCCTGGTATGAGCAGCCGCGCCCACCGCGTCGACCCGCACGGGTCGGGCGGGCGTCAGTGGCCCGCGGCTGCCTTCGCCGCGGCGAGGGTGGCGGCGGACACCGCCGAGGTGCCACCGAGGGCCACGACGTGGCGTGGGCGCAGTCGGGCGAGCTCCGCTGCCGCTGCCGGTGGCAGCGCGTCGGGGCGTACGAGCAGCAGCGGGCTGTCGTGGGCGCCTGCGGCCGGCCCGCCGGCGAGCGCGTCGGGGAACTCCAGCCCCGTGGCGAGGTAGACGACGTTGGTTTGTCCGGGGAACGTCCAGCGCGAGACCTCACCGGAGGTCGCGAAGCGGTTCGTGCCGAAGACGCGGGTCACCGAGCCTGCATAGGAGGCCACGGTCGACAGGACGCCGTCGGTGATGGCGGTGGGCCCGCCGAGGACGACGATGTGGGCGGGCCGCAGCGCCCGGATGGCCTGCTCGGTCGCGTCAGGCAGCCGCGACGGCTCGGTGAGCAGCAGCGGGGCTCCCTGGGCGGCGGCTGCGGCACCGCCGGCGAGCGCGTCGGGGAAGTTGCGCCCGGACGCGAGGTAGAGGACGGGCACCGGACCGTCGAACGCGTCGCGGGCGATGGCGGCGGCTGTGCTGTAGCGGTCGCCGCCGGCGACGCGACGGACGGGGCCGTAGCGGGACAGGGCCTGCGCCACGTCGGTGGACACCGACGCGAAGCCGCCGGCGAGCACGATCTCGCTCGGCTGCAGGCGGGCGAGCTCGGCCGCGGTGCTGGGCGGCAGGGCGGTCGGTGCGGTGAGGAGCACGGAGCCGCCGGAGGCCGCCGCCGCGGGGCCGGCCGCGAGGGCGTCGGGGTACTGCCGCCCCGTGCCGACGTAGACGCGGTCGACGCCGGGGCGACGTGACGCCGCGCTGATCGCCGCGGCCGTCGCGTAGCGGTCGCCGCCGGCGAGGCGGTCGGATGCGGGCGGGGGCGGGGCGG
>DATLGH010000031.1 GCA_035540635.1 Egibacteraceae bacterium
CAGCGGTGCGATCATGCCGCCATCCAGTGACGTGTGCGCCGACTACCTGGGCACCGCTAGCCTCGGGCGCGACCCCACCACGGGAACCGATGTCCGCCCATGGTGACGGCCAACAAGGCGCCTGCGGGAGGCGGTCTCCCGCGAGCCGAACGGCCGAGGGCCCCGAAGTGGGGCTGTCGAGGGCACCTGTGGGGCGCCGCGTGCCGGTGTTGGCGCCTGTCGGTGTGCTAGCGACGCACGCCTTGGCGCGCGGTGGCGCTCCCCCGCGTTTGCCGTCCAACGACAATGAGGACCGGATGCACCCATCCGAAGGGCCGATGCGCGGAGAGTGCAGGAGGGTGAGCACCCCAACGACCTGCAGCAGGAGGGCGCGACCGAAGGCCGACGCACGGTCAGGGCGAGGGGCTCATGGGCCGCCGAGCAGGCGATCGAGGAGGACCTCGGCGGCTTTGGTGAGCTCACACAGGAGGAGAAGGGCACCCCTCGAGCGCAAAGTCGAGGAGTCAGGCAGCGCCGGCCGTGACCGTTGCCGCGCCGGCACACAGCGTGCGCGCACCGCAAGCCGCATTGGGAGCTGGCGTGACGTCGCAACGAGGCGCAGACGAGCCGACGCGACAGCTACGGCAATGCGCCCCGCGGTGCCACGGACGCGTCTTCACGATGCGTCGCTGCGCCGGGTTCCCGAGCGGGAGCCAATGTCGGCTCGGGCGGCCGTCGGAGTGCAATGGCCGGGCGTGGTGCCCGCCCGAGCGCTGTCAGCCTGCCACCTTCGACTTCAGCTGACCGAGCAATGCCGATGAGCACGTGATCCAACGACCGCCCGTATGGGCCGGCGGGGGCCGCGCCGGGCGCACTATCCCAGCGACGTTCAGGCTTTGGCCACCACAGCCGAGAGCTCCCATGGAAGGCCAGGACATCCAGCGCCGACCGGGTGGCAGGCAGGCAAGGCGCGTCGTATCAGGTGGAGCGGAGCAGGACGCAGCAGCCGCCGGCGCCTGGTTGAAACTCGACCGCTACGTCGTTGACGCCCACGCCTTGCAGGAGGCCGTCGACCAGAGCGACGTTGGCGGTGCAGATCGTGTTGGGATAGGCCCGGGCGAGCGCGGCGAAGGGGCAGTTGCCGAACACCGTCGCCTCTTGTTGTTGTCGCGGCTCGTAGCCGAACCGCTTCAAGAACGCCCTCCATGCCCGCCGTCGGTCTGATCGTCGGGGCGCCTGCCCCGCAAGCCGGTGACCGGCCTGGCGGGCCGCGTCTCTGACCGCTGCGTCGGCCTGTCCGCTGGCAGCGGCCGCATGGATGGCCTCGGCCAGGATGGCACCCACCAGCTCGTAGCGGCGGGGGGGGACCGACACCTCCAGTGGGACGTCGCTGGGGCGGTACCACTTGGCGGGACGCCCGGCGCCAGGACCGCCGCGGCCTGGGAGGCGGGCGTAGAAGGTGTCCAGCAGCCCGGCCTCGGCCAGGGTGTCGAGATGAAACGCGGCCAGGCTGACCGAGATGCCCACCTGCTCGGCCACCTGCGCACGAGTGGCCGGCGGCTGCTGGCGCACCGCCTGGTAGGCCGCTCGGCGGGTGGGCTCATCCAGGGTGCACAGGCGAGCCAGCGCGGCTGGCAGGTTTTCCTCGGTCACGGTGTTTGTCTTCTACCTATAATGGGCACTAGCGAAACGCTTGGGAGGAGGACCCATGGTCACACCTACCCCCACCGACCTGCACCACCACGCCAAGCGGCCCGTGACGGTGGCGGCGGGACCCTACGGTCACCCGTTCCATCCGATCTTCGTCACCGTGCCGATCGGCGCGTGGGTCGCAAGCCTGGTGTTCGACCTGGCTTCTTTCTGGGCGGAGGACCCACAGGTGTTCACCACGGGAGCATTGTGGCTCATCGCTGTGGGGATCATCGGCGCCGTTGTCGCCGCGTTGTTCGGGCTGCTGGATCTGGTGGCCATCCCCCGGGGCACCAAGGCCTTTCGTACCGGGCTGATCCACATGGGCCTGAACTTGACCGTTGTGGTGCTGTTCGCGGCCGGCTTCTTCCTGCGGATGGGCGTCTTCGACCAGGCACCGGTTGCCCCCGTGCCGCTGGCCGTGTCGGCGGGGGCGCTGCTGCTGTTGATGGTGTCCGGATGGCTGGGCGGCAAGCTGGCCTACACCTACGGGGTACGCGTCGCCGACGAACAAGAGCAGACCAGCGGCTACACCGCCTAATGGGGTTGCGGGACGACAAGGAGGCGTGGATGCCCGACCAAGGGGACACGAGCAAGGGCTGGTGCCGCGACGGGCGTACCTGGACCGAGCCCGCCCACGAGGACGGGGCAGTGCTGCCAGCCTGAGCACTGTTACAACAGCTACCCGACGACGCCAAGGCCAAGGCCCAGCAACGGCTGCAGGCCCAGTAGGAGAAGCACGGTGGCCCGCATCGAACGCAGCATCGACATCGACGCACCGCCGGAGAAGGTTTTCGGCGAGCTGGCGCACTGGGGGAGGTTGACCCAATGGTCCACCATCACCGCGGACCACGACGGCCCCGAACGCTGCACCGGGGTCGGTGAGGAGTTCGACCAGCACCTCCGTTTGGCCGGGATCAACGTGCAGACGCATTGGCGGGTCACCGAGTACGAGCCCCCCCGCATGCTCGCCTACGAAGCGACCGGTCCCGGGGACAGCTGGCTGCGGATGCGCCAGGAGGTGGTGGCGGTGGACGCCGGCAGCCGGGTGCAGCTGCAGGTCGACTACGAGCTGCCCGCAGGGGTCCTCGGGGAGGCGGTGGACCGGATGTACGTCGAACGCCGCAACCAGCGGGAAGCCGAGCACTCGCTGGAAAACCTCAAGGAGCTGATCGAGGCCGGCGCGGGCTGAAAGCAGAATGGCTGCTATGCGGGTGCGGTCGGGTCATCGGGGGAGCACCGTGGAGGACCGCCTGTGATGAACGCGTCCGTATCGACGATTGCCTGCTCGTTCCCCCCGTCCGTTACCCAGCGCGTCCTGTGGCAGGAATTCTTCCACCACCATTTCGGCGGAGATCGACGGGCGCAGCGGATCTGGACCCGCTGCGGGGTGGAGCGCCGCCACGGCGCCGTGGACCCGCGGGTGGAGGACCTGCGGCAGGCCGGAACCGCACGGCGGATGCGCCGGTTCGTCGATGAGGCACTGCCGTTGGGCAAGCAGGCGGTGACGGCCTGTCTTGACCAGGCGGGTCTGTGCCCCGAGCAGGTCGAGCACTTTACGGTCGTGACCTGCACGGGCTACGCCAGCCCTGGGCTGGACACCCAGCTGGCCCGGGATCTTGGCATGAGCCCGCGGGTGGAACGACTGCAGATCGGCCACATGGGCTGCTACGCGGCCCTTCCCGCGCTGGCGGGGATCGCCGACAGCGTGCGAGCCCGTGGCATCACAGCGGTCCTGCTGTGCCTGGAGCTGACCAGCGTGCACGTCCAGCCGCCCAGCGCCGAGATCGACCAGATGGTCGCACACGCGCTGTTCTCCGACGCAGCCGCCGCCGTGGTGGTCCAGCCCGACGCCGCGGGGCTGACAATCGTCGACGTCGCCGCTCGTACCGACTTCTCCCGCGCCCACCTGATGACCTGGGACGTCACCGACCTGGGGTTTCGCATGGGACTGTCGCCCGACATCCCCGACGTCCTGGCACGCCACGTCCGCACCACCGTCCCCGAGCTGCTCACCCGCCATGGGCTGTCGGTGGCTGACGTCGCGGGCTGGGCAATCCATCCCGCGGGCCCCGTATCGTCGATGTCGTGCAAAACCAGCTCGGGCTGGAAGCCGGTCAAACGCAGGCCTCCCAGGCGGTGCTGCGCGAGCATGGGAACTGCTCCTCCGCCACCGTCCTGGTTGTGCTGCAGCGTCTCACCGCCGAGGTGCCGATCGGCGGATACGTCGTGGCGCTGGCGTTCGGGCCCGGACTGACCCTCTACGCGACGCTGCTGCGCCGCACCGCCACCGCTCCCTAAGACCGTGCGCGTGGCCCGCGACGGGGAAACCAGCCCGGTCATCGTCGCGCTCGAGCATGGCAGCGAGCTCGAAGCCGACGAGCTCCTCGTGGCGACCGGGCGCCGGCCCAACACCGCCGACCTCGGGCTTCACAGTGTGGGGGCTTGACGCGGGCGGCTCCCTCGAGGTGGACGACCGCCTGCGTGCGAAGGGCGTGGGCGGGGACTCAACGAGGTGTGGCTTCGGCTGCTGGAGGAGAACCGTGGCCTGTAGGACGGGGGGAATGCGATAGAAGTTCAGTGGGTTTCTACATTGAGTTCGACTCCTCGGAGGGAGGCACGGTGAGAAGGCTGCTCGCACAGATGCGGGACATGCTGGAGTGCAGGCGGGTCAAGCCGCTCCTGCAGCCGTTCTTGGACGGCGAACTCGGCGAGGAGGAGGCCGTGCTCGTCTCCAGGCACGTGGACGCCTGCCGACGTTGCGGCCTGGCAGCCGAGACGTTTCGCGAGAAGGCCGGGCTCGCCCGGCTCGCCGAGGACTCCGACCGCGAGACCGTGCAGCGTCTCGAGCTCTTCGTGACCGAGCTCGACGACGAGGGTTGAGAGCACCCCTCCACGACATCCTGCCGGCCTGCACCGACGCAGGGTCGCCTTCCAGGTCGCGCTCCTCGCTCTTGTGTTCGCCCGGTGTGCTGCAGCGCCACGGCTACACCATCCTCCGGGCAAACCCCCCCATGCCGCCGAGGTCCGGGGACTGCCGTGCTATCCGGATCTCGCTTCCCTCCCCCTCTCGGTGGAGGTCGTGGAAATCTTCCGCCGCCCGGAGGCCCGCCGGCGCCCACGTCGACGAGGACCGCCAACGCGCACACGATGCCGGCCTGGAGGTCGTGGTGGACCGCTGTCCCGTGATAGAGCTGGGTCGGCGCACCAGCGAGCGGGCGTCGGCATGACCGGTCAGGCCGAAGGCACGCAGGCACGGTCATCCGGTGATTTCCACGCCGGCCCAGAAGGCGACGTGGCCGGCGATGCGGCGTGCCAGCGGCCAGGGTTTCGGGTAGTACCACGCGGCGTTGACGTCAGCGCGGTCGTCGACTGCCACCGTGAGGTAGCGGGCCCGGCCCTTCCGCCAGCACACGCTTCTGTCGGCCATCCTTCCCTCGCGGTGGAATGGATGTCGAGCGACCCGGGTTTCCCACACGCGATGACGGGCGATGCGACGATGCAGACCATGCGCGACCGTGGATTCCGCGAGCACGTGGTGCCCGAGCTCGACGTGCTGCTGCGCGTGGCTCGCCGGCTGACCGGCAGCCCGGACAGCGCCGAGGACCTCGTGCAGGAGACGCTCATCCGCGCCTACCGTGCGGTGGACCGCTTCGACGGCCGCCACCCCCGAGCGTGGCTGCTCACGATCCTGCGTAACACCTGGAAGAACATGAACCGCCGCGCGCGGCCTCTGTTCGCCGACGACCCCGACGAGGCCCTCAACCGTGCCCCTGCACGCGGCGCGGACGGCCGCACCGGCGCCGAGGAGCAGGTCGTCGACGCCGGCTTCGACCAGCGGCTCGCCCAGGCGCTGACCGACCTCGCGCTCATCCACCAAGAGGTCGTGGTCCTCGTCGACATGGACGGCTTGTCCTACCAGGAGACCGCCGACGTGCTCGGCGTGGCCTACCGTGCGCTCGTGGCCTCACTCGCCCGGCTGTCACCTCCGGTAGAGTCCGAACGGCTCGAGCGGTTACGCGCGTTCGCCGACGAGCTGGCCGGCGCCGCATGACCAGCCCACCGCAGGTCGGCCAGCCCGCACCTCGACTGGAGCTGCCCACGCTGACCGGTGAGCGGGTCGAACTCGCCGGGCTGCGGGGTCGCCTCGTGCTCGTGTCGTTCCTGCGCCATGCTGGGTGACTGATCTGCCGCAGCCACCTCGTGAAGGTGACCAGCAGGAAGGACCGCTTCGATGCAGCCGGAGCCACCGCGGTGTTCGTCAGCCATGACGAGCCGGACGCGGTCCGCGGTCTCATGCTGGCCGACGTGAACTGCCCCTTCCCGGTGGCCATCGACCGGGAAAAGACCGCCTACCGGGACTGGGGGCTCCGTAGTCTGCCCTTGCCGATGATCTGGCTGGATCCGAAGGTGTGGCGCCAATACGCGAAGCTGCTCAGCTCCGGCGAGCGGATGCGCTCCTCCGGCGGCGACCAGCGCCAGATGGGCGGAGACTTCGTCGTGGACCGGGACGGTGTCGTGGCGTATGCGCGTCCGCAGCGCCGCGACGACCGGCCACCGGTCGGTGAGCTGCTCAAGGTGATCGAGGCGCTGTGATGAGACGGACACTGCTTGCAGTGGTGGTGCTGGCGTTGCTCGCCGCTGCGTGCAGCCCGAACCCGGGCTCCAGCGCCGTCGAGCCAGGCGACTGGCCGGGCGTGCTCTCCGAGGCGGACGGGCAGACGGTGCGCTGGTGGCTGTTCGGCGGCGACGAGCGCGTGAACCGCTTCATCGACGACCATGTGGCGCCCGCCGCGGCCGACCTGGGCGTGACCGTGCAGAAGGTGCCGGTGGACAGCACCGTCGAGGCCGTCCGCCGTGTGCTCGCCGAGCTGGAGGCGGGACGGGATGACGGTGGCGTCGATCTCGTGTGGGTGAACGGGGAGAACTTCGCGCTGGGACGGGAAGCCGGTGCGTGGCTGACCGACTGGGCGACCCGCCTGCCCAACAGCGCGCTCGTGGACTGGTCGGACCCGGCCATCGCCACGGACTTCGGTGTGCCCGTGGACGGCGACGAGTCCCCTTGGGCGCGGGCGGCCTTCGTGTTCGCCCACGACCCTGGGCGGACCCCGGATCCTCCCCGCAGTTTCGTTGCGCTGCTGGACTACGCCCGCCAGCACCCCGGTCGGGTCACCTATCCCGCGCCGCCTGACTTCACCGGTGCGGCGTTCGTCCGCCAGGCCGTGACCGCCCTCGGCGAGCACGAAGCGTTCGCGCTGCTCGCCGAGCTGAAACCCCTGCAGTGGCGGGAGGGGGAGGCCTTCCCCGGGTCGGAGGCGGAACTCAGTCGGCTGTTCGCCGACGGGCAGGTGGACCTGGCGATGAGCTACGACCCGACATTCGTCGCCACCGCGGTCCATCAAGGCGCATTCGGCGAGTCCGTCCGGCCGTTCACGTTCACGGGGGGCACGCTGCAGAACACCAGCTACGTCGCCATCCCGCGCAACGCCGCGAACACCGCTGGTGCGCTCGTCGTCGCCGACCTGCTGCTGTCCCCGGAACTGCAGGCGATCATGAACGACCCGGCGGTGTGGGGTATGCCCACCGTGCTCGATCTCGACCGTCTCGACGCCGACCAGCGCGACGCGCTTGACGCGGTGGCTGGCCCGCATGTCCCGGCTGACCTCGGTGACCCCATCGCCGAGCTGCCCGTCGACCGAGTCGAGCCCATCAACCGCCGCTGGCGCCAGGAGGTGGCCCGGTGAGCCGGTCAGCGGGATTGCAGTGTCGAGCGGTCACGGTTCGTGCAGGCGGCCAGACCGTCCTCGACGCCGTCGACCTCGGCGTACCGGCCGGCCGGCTGACGGTCCTCGTCGGCCCGTCGGGCGCCGGCAAGACCACGTTGCTGCGCGCCGTCGCCGGCCTCGCACCGCTGGCCGGCGGGTCGGTCACCGTCGGTGGACGAGACCTCGCCGGGATCCCCACCCACCGCCGCGGGGTCACCGTGCTTTTCCAGGAGCCGCGCCTGTTCGACAACCTCGACGTCGCCGGCAACGTCGCGTTCGCGCTGCGAGTCGCCGGCGTGCCGCGGCGCCATCGGTCGCAGCAGGCCGTAGCCCTGCTGGACGAGGTCGGCATGACCGGGTTCGCCGCCCGCCGGGTGCGCACCCTGTCCGGCGGGGAGCAGCAGCGGGTCGCGCTGGCCCGGGCGCTGGCCGCCGACCCGGACGTGCTCCTGCTCGACGAGCCGCTCTCGGCGCTGGACCCCGACCGCCGCGCCATGCTGCGGACGTTGCTGCGCGACACCCAGCGCCGCCGCGGCCTGACCGTCCTGCACGTCACCCACGACCAGGCGGAGGCCGCCGAGCTCGGTGACCGGCTCGCAGTGCTGCTCGGCGGGCGGATCATGGCCAGCGGGCCTCCTGAGGAGCTGTTCGAACGCCCCCCCACCGTCGCGGTCGCCCGGTTCCTCGGCGTCGCCAACCTCTTGCCCGCCGACGGCGGGCTCGTGGCCATCCGTCCGGAGCGGGTGCTTCTGGACCCGTCGGCGCCGCTGCAGTTGCAGGTGACGGCGTCGCACTACCTCGGCAGCCACCGCCGGTTGCGGCTCGGCTCCAACGGGCTGCGGCTGGAGGCTCACGTCCCGACCGAGCAGGACCCGGCGGTGGGTGACTGGGTCGGGGTGCGTCTGCCGGCCGAGCACCAGTGGGTGCTGCCGGCGTGAGACCCGACTTCGACCTGGCGGTGCTGGGCGGCGGCACCGCGGGCCTGACCGCCGCCGTGCTCGGCACGGAGCTGGGTGCCAGCGTCGTGCTCGTTGAGCGCGAGCGCACCGGTGGGGACTGCCTGTGGACCGGGTGCGTGCCGAGCAAGGGTCTCATCGAGTCCGCCGGCCTGGTGCACCGCATGCGCCACGCCGAAGACGTCGGCCTGCCACCGACCGCCCCCGACGTGGACCTCACCGCGGTTCTGAGCCGCGTGCGCGCCGTCCAGGCCCACCTCGAGCCGCACGACTCACCCGAGCGCCTGGCCGGCCTCGGTGTCGAGGTGGTCGCCGACAGCGCCCGGTTCCTCGCGCCCCGCCGGCTGGCGCTCGCAGGCTCAGCCCGGGTGCTGGCCGCCCGGGCGGTGCTCGTGGCCACCGGCTCTCAGCCGCTGCTGCCCCCGATCGACGGGCTGGCGGCCACCGAGCCGCTGACCACCGACACCGTCTGGGACATCAAGGCCCTGCCGGAGCGCCTCGTCGTGCTCGGAGGCGGACCGGTCGGCTGCGAGCTCGGCCAGGCGTTCGCCCGGCTCGGCAGCCACGTCACCATCGTCGAGATGGCCGAGCACCTGTTGCCCACCGAGGATCCCGAAGCGGGCCGGCTCATCGGCGAGCGCTTCGCCGTGGAAGGCATCACCGTCCACACTCGCACCCCGGCCGTGGCCGTCACCCGCGGTGCGTCCGGGGTGCGTCTGACCCTGCGCGCACCGACCGGCGAGGTCACGGTCGAGGGGGACGAGGTGCTCGTCGCGCTGGGACGGCGTCCCCGCACCGCCGGCCTGGCCCTGGATGCGGCGGGGATCCGCACCGGCCGGGACGGGTCGGTGACCGTGGACCGGCGCATGCGCACGAACGTGCGCGGCGTGTACGCCGCGGGCGACGTCACCGCCCAGCTGCCGTTCACCCACGTCGCGGCCTACCAGGCCGGCGTCGCCAGCCTGAACGCCCTGCTGTCCGTCCGCCGCTCCGTGGACTATCGGGCCGTTCCCTACGCGGTTTTCACCGACCCCGAGGTCGCCCACGTCGGACTGAACGAGCCCCGCGCGCGTGCGCGCTGGGGGACGCGGGCCGTCGTCGCCCGCCACGACTACCGCGACGTCGACCGTGCCGTGACCGCGGCCACCCCCTACGGGTTCGCCAAGCTCGTCGGCGACCCGAGGGGGCGACTCGTGGGCGCCACCGTCGCCGCGCCGGCCGCCGGTGAGGTCATCGGCGAGCTCGCCGCGCTCGTCGCCCGCAAGGCGAAGGTCGGTGACGTGTTCAGGACCGTGCACCCCTACCCGACGTTCGCCCTGGGTGCCGCGATGGCGGGCGCCGCGCACCTGCGGGCGCGGTTCCTCACCGACCGGACCAGACGGGTCACGAGGCCGCTGCTCAGCGTGCTGCGTTCGACCAGCCGCGTCTGATGGCCCGGTCAGGACCTTCGGAGGACGCGCGCGGCGAAGACCGTGCGCCACACCGCGGTAAGCCCGACCGCCGCGGCGAAGGCCCACGCGATCGGCACGGCCACCGCGGGCAAGACGCAGAACAGGCTGTGCACGACCACCGTCTCGGTGCCCTCGGTGAGCCCGCCCAGGAACCGCACGCCCCGCTCGTCGTCGGCGGCCAGCCCACGCCGCTCGGCAAGGGAGGAGTAAGCGAGCAGCGACGCCCCGTTGACGTAGTAGGTGAACAGCAGCACCGCGCACGCCAGCCGCGCGTCGGGCACGGCGGCCGCGACGCCGACGACGAACGCCCCGTAGACGGTGAAGTCCGACACGATGTCGAGGAAGGCCCCGGAGTCCGAGGGGGAGCCGGCGCGGGCGACCGCGCCGTCCAGCCCGTCGAGCACCCGGCTGGCCAGCCACAACCCCAGCCCCAGCCACCAGCGGGTCGTCGCGACGGCGACCGCCGAGGCGAGCCCAAGGACGAGGCCGGCCAAGGTCAGCGCATCAGCGGGGACCCCGGCGCCGGCCAGTCGTCCGCCGACCCGGCTGGTCACGGGCTCGACCGCCCGGCGCACCGTCCGGTCGAGCATCAGCGGGCCCTCGGCGCGCTGCCGGCCGCGGCCGTGACGGTGCTGCTGTTCGGCGGCGCGCTGGCCGGGGGCGTGGTCGGGAGCCTGCGCGGCCCCGACGGCACGTGGACGACCGCGGCTTGGGCGGCGGTGCTCGCCGACCCCTCCTTCGGTGACGCGCTCGGCTTCTCGGTGCGCACGGCGGTCGTCGCGACCGTGCTGGCCGCCGCCCTCGCCGTGGCGGTCGCCGCGCTGATCCGCGACCACCTGTGGGCTCGCGTCGGGCTGGGCCTGCCCCTGCTCGTGCCCCACCTCGTCGTCGCCGTCACCGCGGCATTGTGGCTCGCCCCGGGCGGCCTGGCCGACCGCCTGCTCGGCGAACTGCCCGTCCACCTCGTCCGTGACCGCGCCGGCATCGGCGTGATCGGCGTGTACGTGTACAAGGAGCTGCCCTTCCTCGCCCTGCTCGTCGCCGCAGCGTGGAGCCCGGCGGTCCGCCGCCGCCAGGAGGTGGCGGCGGTCCTCGGAACCGGGCCGCTGCGGGCCTTCGCCACCGTGGTGTGGCCGGCGGTGAGGCTGCCGCTGGTCGCGGGCAGCCTCATCGTGGCCGCCTTCGTCGTCGGGGCGTTCGAGGTGCCCCTCGTGGTCGGACCCACCTACCCGCCGACTCTGGCCACGCTGGCGCTGGAGCACACCCGCAGCGTGGAGCTCGCCGGCCAGGCGCGCGCGGCGGCCCTGCTGCTGCTGACCGCCGGCATCACGCTGCTGCTCGCCCTCGCCGCCGCCCGTGCGGCCCGCCACGCCGATGGCTGACCGCAGGCTGCGCCGCAGCGCCGTCACCGCGCTGGCCGTGCTGTACGCCGCCCCGTTCGCGCTGCTCGTCGTCCGCGCCGCAGCCGACGTCTGGCGCTACCCGGCGATCGTGCCGCAGCAGCTCGGGGCCCGCGGGCTCGACTACGCCCTCTCGGCCACGGGGGGCGCGTGGCCGGCGCTGCGCAACTCGCTGGTCGTCGCCCTGGTGACCACCGCCCTGGCCCTCGTGCTGGCATGGCCGGCCAGCCGGGTGCTGGCCCGCGGCACCCGTCGGGTGCGCGCCGGTCTGCTCGTCCTCCTCGCCCTGCCCCTGCTCGCCCCACCGCTTGCGGTCGGCCACGGCCTGAGCACGTGGCTGCTGCGCTGGGGCCTGATGGACTCCCTGCCTGGGCTGGTCGCGGCGCATCTCGTGTACGTCCTTCCCTACGTGGCGCTGCTGCTCGCCGCCGGGTTCACCGGCCGCATCGCCCATCTGGAGGAGGCCGCGCGAACGCTCGGGGCGAGCGCACCGCGACGGCTGTGGCACGTCACCGTGCCCGCCGTCGGACCCGCCCTGGCGCTGGCGCTGCTGCTCGGGTTCGTCGTCTCGTGGAGCCAGTACGGCACCAGCCTCGCAGTCGCCGGCGGCACGCCGCTGCTGCCGCTCGTCCTCGTCCCCTTCGTTCAGAACGACCCGCAGATCGCCTCAACCCTCGCGCTGCTGTTCCTCGGTCCCCCGGTGCTCGCCCTGACTGCCGCGGTCCGCTGGGGCCGGCACCGCTAAAGCGCCTCGAGTAGTCCGCAGGGCGGTCGTGCGCCAAGACCCCCGGCACGATGCCCAGCGCCGTCGCGCCGGCGTAGGGACGGGCAGACACCCGAAACAGCACCCGGCGAGCGCGGTCATCGGCGCGCCAGGTACCAGCGCGACCGTCCCGGCAGCGTAGGCGAGCACGAACACCACCGGCCCCGCACAGCCGGCTGACGCCACGAACTCCTGCATGGACTCCATGTCCTGCGGCCCGCATAGTCATCCTGGCATTCCAGCTGGGGCACTGCCACTGAACTGAATAACCAGTCGGGCAGACCGGGTTGCCTCGGTGCCCTGCAATCCCTTGCCACCCACTCGAGAGGAGCTGTTGCGTGATGGATTCGAAGCGTCTGCTGGGAGGTGTCGTCGGAGGCCTCGCCGGAGGGTCCTGTTCGGCGCGTTGATGCACATGATGGGCATGCTCGGGATGGTCGCCGGCCTCGTCGGCGCGGACAGTGTCGCCGTCGGGTGGGTGGCCCACCTGGCCCTCGCGGTGCTGTTCGGCATCGGCTATGCGCTCACGCTTGGGGCCATGTCCGAGACCCTGGGCCCACGCGTTCGGGTTCGGCGCAGCCTACGGGGTGGTCTGGTGGGTGCTCGGCGCGCTGCTGATCATGCGCGCCTGGATGGGCATGCCGGTCTTCCAGATCGGCGAGATGCAGTTGCAGAGCCTCATGGGTCACGTCCTGTACGGCCTGACGCTCGGCGGCGTGTTCCAGGGCGTCGTCCAGACCAGCGAAGGCGGGCAGGTCGCCTCCCACGCCTGACCGAACGCACCCGATCAACCGCTGCCGCACACGGGTAGCCGGCGAATGCGCAGCGGGTTTCCGCTGTGACGAGGACGACCCGACCGGCGAGGAAGACCGTGCCGCTGCGACTGCTGACCTTCATGCTGGCCGGCGGCGTGCTCCTGGCGGCGTGCGCCTCCGCTGCCGACGTCGGCGACGCCGGCGGAGCACCGACGGCAGAGCCGCCGGCCGATCCCCCGCCGTGGCCGTGGGAGCTCGAGGCCGCCGGGCAAGACGTGATCGACGACCGGCCGGTGCTCGTCACCTACTGCCCGCTGTGCAACTCAGGGCTGGCGTTCGCGCACCCTGGACGGCGAGGTGCTGTCGTTCGGCACCTCCGGGCGGCTGTGGAAGTCCAACCTGGTCATGTACGACCGGGCCACCCGCAGCCTTGGTCGCAGTTCACCGGGGAGGCGATCGTTGGCGACCGCCTCGGCGACGTGCTGGACCGGCTGCCACTGCAGATCGTGGCCTGGGAGCAGTTCGTCGCCGGCTGGCCCGACGGGCAGGTGTTGTCCCGCGACACCGGGCACAACCGCGACTACGGCCGCAACCCCTACGTCGGCTACGACGCGAGCGAGCGGCCGTTCCTGTTCGACGGCGACACCGGCGGGCCCCTGCCGCAGATGGAGCGGGTGGTGGCAACCGGCGGAGACGAGGATCCCGTGGCCTACCCGCTGACCGTGCTCACCGACGAGCGGGTCGTGCACGACGAGGTCGCCGGGGAACCTGTCGTCGTGTGGTGGACGCCTGGCACCGCCAGCGCTTTGGACCGCGCGAGCATCGACGCCGGCGCCGACGTCGGCGCGACCGGGGTGTTCCGACGCACCGTCGACGGCCTGCGACTCACCTTCGCCGCCAACGGCGACAGCCGGCTCACCGACGCCGAGACCGACAGCACGTGGACCGTGCTCGGCGTCGCCGTGGACGGGCCGCTGGCGGGCACCCCGCTGGAGCGCATCCCCCACGACGACACCTTCTGGTTCGCCCAGTTCGCGTTCCGCCCCGAAACCCGTGTGCTCGACGCCCCTGCGGTCCGGTGATCCCGACCGCTCCCCTGGCGGCGTTGCGCGGGTTGCCGGCTCGCAGGGCACCCCTGTGGTCGTGAACTTCCGTTGGCGCCGGGGCCGCGAGCACCGCCCACAGCACGCCAACCAGCAGCGTGCCGGCCATACCCTGCCTGGTCCTCCCTTCTCGGCGGCACGCACCTCCATGTCGCCCCCCTGGCTCGGGGAACACGGCTGGTTTGACAACGCTCCCCGGCCAGCATGGAAGGCTGGGCGGCCGGAGAGGGTTGGAGGGGATATGAGCGACTCGCCTATTGCCGACCATGCGCTGCTGTCGGACACAGCGCCGCGCTCGTTGATCGTGCCGGGTCGGTGGAGTGGTGGTGTACGCCGCGGTTCGACAGCCCGTCGCTGTTCGCTCGGCTCCTCGACGACCGCGCCGGGCACTTCAGCGTCAGGCCGGTCACCGATGCCCGCGTGACACGCCGCTACATCGGGCTGATCAACGCGGCCTGGCGATCAGCCAGGCCGAGCAGGGCCAGCAACCCACCGCACCGGAGAACCAGGAGCAACCATGAGCCCCCTTCTCGGCAGAATGACCGTTGGCATGGCAGCCGGTGTCGTTGGCACCCTCGCCATGGACCTCCTCTGGTACCGCCGCTACCGCAAGGACGGCGGCACCGACGGCTTCACCGACTGGGAGCTCGCCACGTCGACCAACTCGTTCGACGACGCAGCGGCGCCGGGCAAGGCCGGCAAGAAGATCGCCGACGTGGTCGGGGTCGACCTTCCCGACGAATCCGCGGGAGTGACGACCAACGTCATGCACTGGCTGACCGGCGTCGGCTACGGGCTGGGGCACGGGCTGCTGCACCACCGCCGCTCCGTGCTCGTCGGCGGGCTGGCGACCGGCACCGGGGCGTTCGCCAACAGCTACGTCACCCTCGGAGCGCTCGGGATTTACAAGCCGGTGTGGGAGTACGACCGCGACACGCTGCTCAAGGACCTGTCCGCGCATCTCGTGTTCGGGTTCGCGACGAGTGTCGCCTACCGGATGCTGGTGCGGGCAACGGAGCGCCTGACCGTTCCGCTCAGCAAGCGCCTGGGGGACGGTGTTGGCGACGGCCTCCGGGTGTGATGCGGGGCCGTCCTCGCCCATCCCGACCGGGTCGTGGGTGACTACGTAGACGGCCGGCAGACGCATCGTGGACGGTGCCGTCCGCGCTGCCGCCGAGAAGTTCGGGGACGGCCGCTGCCAGTGCGTTGAGGACCAGCGTTGCCCCCGACGTCGGCGGAGCAACGGCATAAACTTCCATGCGTCGGGAACGCCGCCGATCTGGCTCGCATTCCGTGGGCGGGGCGCGAATGGCGACCGACGGGGAGGTGTTCCGCCCTCTGTGGAAGTCGCCCGCGCCCGGATCAGCGCCACCCTGGCCCGCCTGCGCGCCTTCGAACGGCGCACGCGGCCGGTCCAGCCCGAGGTCCGTGAGGCGCTGGAGGCACGCTGGCAGGAGCTGCCGGAGCACGTGCGCACCTCCGGGCAGATGCTGGGCCGGAAGTTCACCGGCTGCGAGGGCACCCACGGTGTCTTCCCGGCTTGCAACTTCGGCTGCCGTCCGTGCTACCACGCCGCGAATGCGAACCGTGTGCCGGTGGACGGGGCCCACACCGTCGCCGCCGTCACCGAGCAGATGGCGTACCTGCGCGAACGGCGGGGGCCGGGGCAGTATGCACAGCTGATCGGGGGCGAGGTCTCCCTGCTGCCGCCCGAAGCGCACGCCGAGGCGCTGGAGGTGATGCGCCGCCACGAGCGGTTCCCGATGAGCTTCACCCACGGGGACTTCGACTACGAGCACCTCGAGCAGGTGGCGGTGCGCCCCGACGGGACTCCGCGGTTCGACGTGCTGTCCTTCGCGGTCCACATCGACAGCACGATGCTCGGGCGGCGGGCCGTGAAGCGTCCGCGCGGCGAGGCGCAGCTGCACGGCGAGAGAGCGCGTTTCTGCGCCATGTTCGACCGGCTCGAGCGCGAGCGCGGTGTGCGGGCGCACCTCGCTCACAACATGACCGTCACCCCGGCCAACGTCGGCGAGGTCGCCGACGTGGTGCGGGTGTGCCGCGAACTCGGCTTCCGGGTGTGCTCGTTCCAACCGGCCGCCCAGGTCGGTGACGTGCGCCGCTGGGAGACCGACGACCGTTCCCTTTCCGACGACGCCGTGTGGGCCGAGGTCGAGCGTGGAGCCGGGACACGGCTGCCCTACAACGCCCTGCAGGTCGGCGACACCCGCTGCAACCGGGTCACCTGGGGGCTGTGGGCGGGGCGCCGCTACGTCCCCGTTCTGGACGACGCAGACCCCCGTGACCTGCGCGCACGGGATGCGTTCCTGCGGATGCTGCCCGGCAACCTGCTGTTCGCCCCGCGGGCGCTCGCCGGCGCGCGCCTCCTGCGCGCCCTGCTGTCGCGGCCGGACGAAGTGCCCACCGTCGTCTCATGGGCCATGCGCTATGTCGCCCGGTTGGGGCCGGGCCTGCTCAGGGGTGTGCACCCGACGACCTACGTCACGCACAGCTTCATGGACGCAGCCGAGGTGGGCCCGGCCTGGGCGCTGCTCCAGCAGGGCGTCGTCGCCGACGACCCGAGGATCCGCGCCGCCCAGGAGCGTCTGCAGGCATGCGCCTATGGGATGGCGCATCCTGAGCTCGACCAGATCGTGCCCGCCTGCGTCCAGCACAGCGTGCTCGACGCTCGGGAGAACGCCGAGCTCATCCAGCTTCTGCCACGCCCGAACCGGGCGGGCCCCCATGCTCATCGGTAACCTCGCCTCCATGGATGTCACCTGCTGTACTTCGACGGCTGCCCGAACTGGCGGACCACTGCAGCACGCCTGGCTGAGCTGGCGGGAGGGCTTGACCTGCGCATAAGAGCGACGACGGGTGGAGACCGCCGAGGAGGCCGCGGCTATCGGCTTCCGGGGTCACCAACGGTCCTCATCGACGGCCGTGACCCGTTCGCGACGGGGTCCGAGCCCACGGGCTTGGCGTGCCGGATCTACCAGACCGACGACGGACCCAGGGCTCACCGACCGTCGAGCAGTTGCGGCGGGCGCTCTGAGTGCCTGCAGCGCGGCCGTCGCGAGCCTGCCCGCGAAAGTGTAGGCGCTACAGGAGCCGGAGCTGCGTGGGGGCCGCCTCCGGACGGCCGCCGTCGTTGAGGCGTCCGCGCCACGCCGGCGGCTGCGCCGGCCGGCCGTGCCGGCGGTAGGCCACCCGGCGCTGCTCGGCGACGAACGCCTCGACGGGCCCGCGGTAGTGCTTCGCCGCGGTCGCTTTCGTGTAGAGCTCGGCGTAACGGTCGACGAGCTCGGGATGGTGCGCCTCCAGCCAGGGCCAGAACAGCTCCCGGACGCCAGGCCGAAGGTGGAGCACGATCGGGGTGATGGACGTCGCGCCGGCAGCGGC
>DATLGH010000032.1 GCA_035540635.1 Egibacteraceae bacterium
CGCCCGCTTCCTGCCCTGTCCCCGGGCGACGAGCTCTACCCGGCACGCCGGGGCGTAGTGGCGGTAGCGGGTGCCCGGCGACGCGGGCGAGCCCTGTGCGACGAGCGCCCCGCCAAGGTCCTCACGCGAGATGGCGCCCTCGCGCAGGACGACCGGGGCGGCGCCGCGCGCGTCGACGACCGTGCTCTCGATGCCGATGCCGCTCGGGCCCGCGTCGAGGAGCAGGGCGACGCCGCTGGCGGCGAGGTCCTCGACGACGTGGGCGCCGGTGGTGGGGGAGGGACGGCCCGAGCGGTTGGCGCTCGGGGCAGCAACCGGGAGGTCGGCTGCGCGCAGCAGGGCGAGCGCGACGGGGTGGTCTGGCACCCGGACCGCCACCGTGGCGAGCCCGCCGGTGGTCACCGCCGGCACGGCCGGGGCGGCGTCGACGACGAGGGTCAGGGGACCGGGCCAGAACCGCTCGGCCAGCCGGGCGGCGAGCGGCGGAACGGACGCAGCGACCGCACCAAGGCCGGCCGCGTCGGCGACGTGCACGATGAGCGGGTTGTCCGCGGGGCGCCCCTTGGCGGCGAACACGGCGCGCACGGCGTCCTCACGCCGGGCGTCGGCGCCCAGGCCGTAGACCGTCTCGGTCGGAAACGCCACGAGGCCACCCGCCCGGAGCACCGCCGCCGCCGACGCGATCGCGGCGGGGGCGGGCCGATCGCGCTCGACGCGCAGGACCTCCATCGCGGCGAGTCTAGGCAGCGCCGGCGGGTGGGCGTCCAGCGCTCGGCGTGGGCGGGGCGACGCGGCCGCGACCTGCCGGACGGGTCAGAAGGCCGGGTCGTCGAGCTCCATGACCCGCAGGTCGGTGGCTTCCATGACCGCGCGGCGTGCCGCCAGCTGCGGCAGGACGGTCGCGGCGAACCAGCGGGCTGCGGCGACCTTGCCCTCGTAGAACGCGCGGTCGCTGCCGTGCGGCCCGTCGGCGAGGGCGGCGAGGGCCACCTCGGCCTGGCGCAGCAGCAGCCAGCCGACGACGAGCTCGGAGAGCGCGAACAGGAACGGGGTCGTGTTGAGGCCGACCTTGTAGATCGACTCGCCGAAGAAGCCCACGAGGGCGCCGAGCATGCCTTGGACGTCCTCGAGCGCCACGGCCAGCCGCTGGCGTTCCGCGGCGAGCGCGCCGTTGCCCGCGTCGCCCTTCGCGAACTCCGCGACCTCGCCGAGCAGCGCGGTGAGCGCAGCGCCCTGGTCCTTGCCGATCTTGCGGAAGAACAGGTCCATGCCCTGGATGCCGGTGGTGCCCTCGTAGAGGGTGTCGATCTTCGCGTCGCGGATGTACTGCTCGATCGGGTAGTCGCGGCAGTAGCCCGACCCTCCGAAGACCTGCAGGGACTGGGCGAGCAGCTCGTAGGACTTCTCGGAGCCGTAGCCCTTGACCATCGGCAGGAGCAGGCCGTTGCGCTTCTTCAGGCGCTCCGCCTCCTCGCCCGGCTCGGCCAGCTCGATGCGGTCCTGGATCGACGCGGTGTAGAGGACGAGCGCGCGCATGCCCTCGACGTGGGCCTTCTGCTCCATGAGGCTGCGGCGGACGTCGGGGTGGCGGATGATCTCCACGCGGGGGGTGTTGCGGTCGCCGGCGCGGGCGAGGTCGGGGCCCTGGACGCGCTGCTTCGCGTACTCCAGTGCGTTGAGGTAGCCCGTCGACAGGGTCGCGATCGCCTTCGTGCCGACGAGCATCCGGGCGTACTCGATGACCTTGAACATCTGGCGGATGCCGTCGTGCACGTCGCCGACGAGCACCCCCCGGGCCGGCGTCGACTCCCCGAAGGTGATCTCGCAAGTCGCCGAGGCCTTCAGGCCCATCTTGTCCTCGACCTTCGTGACGACCGCGCCGTTGCGCGCCCCGAGCGAACCGTCCTCGTTGACCCAGTACTTCGGCACGATGAAGAGGCTGAGCCCCTTCGTGCCGGGGCCGGCGCCTTGCGGCCGGGCGAGGACGAGGTGGATGATGTTGTCCGGCCAGTCGAAGTCGCCGTTCGTGATGAACCGCTTCACGCCGGTGATGTTCCAGGTCCCGTCACCGTTGTCGGTGGCCATCGTCCGGCCGGCGCCCACGTCGCTGCCCGCGTCGGGCTCGGTGAGGACCATCGTGCCGCCCCAGCGGTGCTCAACCGTCGGGACCACCCACCGCCGGCGCTGCTCCTCGGTGACGAGCTCGTCGATGATGGCCGCGAAGAACGGACCGGCCGCGTACATGAGGGCGGCGGGGTTGGCGCCGAGCAGCAGCTCCATGGCCGCCCACCGCAAACTCGGCGGAGCACCGTGCCCGCCGAGGTGCTCGGGCAGGTCCAGGCGGTACCACTCCCCGTCGAAGTACGCGTCGAGGGACCGGGTGAGGGCGGCGGGCAGGGTGACCTCCCCGTCGGCGAAGACGAGCGGGGTGCGGTCACCCTCGGTGAAGCTGTCCGCGAAGGGCCCCGTGGCGAGGCGCTCCACCTCCGCGAGGACGTCGCGGGCGGTGTCCGGGTCCATCTGCGCGAAGGGGCCTGAGCCCATGTGCGCGTCGGTCCGGAAGACCTCGAAGAGGTTGAAGGTGATGTCTCGCAGGTTGCTCTTGTAGTGGCCCATGACGCTCCCTCGCTGACCACGCCCCGGGTGAGGGTCTGCACCCCGAGTGGGTTACCCGCGAGTAAGGTTACCGCGCGGTAACATCGCGCGCAATGGCCCTTGCCGTGCTGGTCGTGGGCCCGGACCCGGCGCTAGCATGCCGCGGGTGGCCGCCGCCCTGCGCTACCTCACCGTGCTGCCCGTGGGCGGCGCGGGGGCAGTCCCGGGGCGCAGGGCGCTCGCCGCCTTCCCGGTCGTGGGGCTCCTGCTCGGCCTCGCGTGGGCGGTGCCCGCCGCCGTGCTCGGGCGCATGGCGCTGCCGCTCGCCGTGGCGGCCGGCATCGTGCTGGCCGTGGACGCGGTGCTCACCCGTCTCGTGCACCTCGACGCCGCGGCCCGGCTAGCCGACGAGGTCGCGGGCGCTCCGGCGGACCGTCTCCGTGGGGGTGACGAGGCGAGCCACCCTCTCCCGCCTCCGCCGACCGGCCCGGGCGCTCCTGTCGGGGCCGCGGGGACGACCGCGCTCGTCGTCGCCCTCCTCGTCCGCTTCGGGCTGCTCACCTTTGTCGCGGGATTCCCTGGCCTGCTCGTCGCGGTGCCCGCCGCCGGAAGGACGGCGATGGTGGTGGCGTGGTGGCGGGCGCGGGGCGGCTCGGCGACGTTCGAGGCTCCCGAGACCGGCGTCGCCCTGGCCGCGACGGTGCTCGGGGCGGCGGTGGTCTTCCTGACCGCCCACGTCCCGGGACTCGTGGGACTCGGCGTCGCGCTGCTCGTCGCACTCGCGGCGGCGGCGTGGGGGCGGCGCAGCTACGGTGGCCTGAGCGACCGCCACGCCTGCGCCTGCGCCATCGTGGCGGAGACGGCGGCGCTGATGGCCCTCGCCATGGCCGTTATCCTCTAAGGTGCATCAGGGGCCTGCGCCGCTTTCGGCGCGCTTGTCGCCCGGTCGGCGCCCGTCGCGCACGTTCATCCACCTGCAAAGGAAGCACACTCACCATGGCACGTCGACGCACGAGGAAGCCGCCTTCACGGCGACAGGCTGATCCCGAGACGAGGGCCAAGCGGGAGGCGCGGGCCGGTTCGACGAAGGAGGCCGCCCTCGAGCTCGAGGGCGTCGTCGAGGAAGCCCTGCCGAACACGATGTTCCGGGTGAAGCTCGACAACGGCCACAGCGTGCTCGGACACATCTCCGGCAAGATGCGCAAGCACTACATCAGGATCCTGCCGGGCGACCGGGTGACGCTCGAGCTCTCCCCCTACGACCTCACCCGAGGTCGTATCACCTACCGCTACAAGTAACGGTTTCCGGCCGTACAAGCCGCTGACCAGCGGAAACGCTCACGAGCCGGCCTGATGGCTCACGCCTGGCTCACACGAGCGAAGGAAGGCATCCACCGCCGCTCGCGCGTGGTCGGGCGCCTGCGGCATCACGTGGGCGTACGTGCGCAGCAGTAGCGCCCCGCCGTCCGCGTGCCCGAGGTATTTCGCCACCGCCGGCACCGACACCCCGGCCTGGAGCTGCGTCGAGGCGTACGTGTGCCGCAACACGTGGTAGCCGTTCTCTCGCGTCGGCTCGACGCCCGCGGCCGTGAGCGCCGGCTTCCACACGCGGTCGTTGAAACTCCCGCGGTTGACGGGGCCGCCAGCGGTGTTGGCGAACACGAGCTCCAAAGTCGTCGGGGCGCCGCCGGGCTCCCGCCACGGCAGCGTGACCTCGACGGGCGGGAACCGGCGCAGGTGCTCGGCGAGCGCCACCGCAATCGTCTCGGACAGCGGCACCGTGCGCACCTTGCCGCGCTTGGGTAGGTCGAACACCGTTCCACCGTTCACATGCTTGAGCTGATGGCGAACATGGACCTCGCGGCGCAGGAAGTCGATGTTGTCCACCGACAGGCCAAGCGCCTCGCCGTGCCGCAGGCCCACACCGACGCCGACAGGCACGAGCGCGGCGTATCGGGCAGGCATCGCAGCCTCGACGGCCGCCACCGTCGCGGGCGTCCAGGCTTCCACCGTCCGCTCGACGCGGCTCGGGGCGCGTACGGCCCTCGAGGCGCACGGGTTGCGGGCGATGATTCCGTCCTCGACCGCGGCGCCCAGGATGGCCGACAGCGTGGCCAGCAGCAGCCGGACGTAGCTTGGCGCCAGGGTCCGCGACGCTGCGGCGACCCACTGCTGGACGACGCTGGGACGGATGGCACGCAACTCGAAGTCGCCGAAGGCGGGCAGCAGGTGGGTGCGCAGGTGTGACGCTGCGCCCTCCCGCGTCCGTGCCGACGTCGTCAGCGATGCCCAGCCACCGTTCCGCGTGCTCGGCGAACGTCACCTTGCCGGCGTCCGGGTCCACGTAGGCGCCGCGGAGCAGGTCGGCCTCGACCGCCGTCAGAAACCGCTGCGCATCAACCTTGCGGGCGAAGCTGCGGGTGCGCTGGCGGCCGCTGGGATCGCGGTAGACGGCCTCCCAGGGCTTCGGTCGGTCGGGACGCTTCCGAATCGATGCCATTGGAATTCGCTCCCTCGTGTGCCTCGTCGTCGTCGGGTGGCGCAACGGTACGCCGAGTGCGGACAACCTCATCGTCCACTGCCTTGTGGGCTGGGGATCTGCCTAGGCGGACGCTTCGAGTTGCTCGTCCTCCCATGCGCGGACATCGGCGGGACAGAACCGCAGGTGGCGACCAACGCGGAAGCCGCGTGGCCCCTTCTGCATGTACGCCACTGGTGAATCGTCTTGACGGGGACGCCGAGGTACTCGGCGAGCTCCGCGGTGCTCCAGAGCCGCTCGGGCGCCGGGGTCACCTGGGTGTCCACTGGCCGCTTCGATGCGGGTCGCTGTTCAGGTGTCAACTCCATGCTGCACCTCCCGAGGATCGACGGAATAGGGCTTTGGCCATGGGGAGTTCCCGGCGCGGTCTCGCCGTGGGACCGCAAGTCCGCCCAGCCGGTTCACCGGCACCGCCCTCGCCCCCCGCTGCCCCAGGCGCGCCGCTGTGCCTCGGTGAACCGCTGATCGTCGGCCAGGGCGTCGGTCAGCTCCTGGCCGAGCAGGTCCGTGCCCGCGGGCAGCGCGGCGCCGTGGCCGCGTGCGGCGTCCTCGAGGAGGCCGACGAGCCGCTGCAGCCCCTCGTACAGGATGGTCATCGCTTCCTCGGCGGTCTCGCTCAACACCAGGCCGGGCGCCTGCGTTTCCCAGCCGGCACGTTCCAGGATGGCGCGCACCTGCGCGTTGCGGCTGGCGGCGAGTTCGTAGAGGTCGACGACGTAGGAGAGCGGCCGTCGATGAGCGGCTGCCCATCGGGCGGCCGCTTCGCCGGGATGCGCCAGGCGGGCGTCCAGGTCGCGTGTCATGTCCCGGACCAGCTTGGCGACCTCGTCGAGGCGCTTCTTCAGGTACGGCGTGCCGAGCCGCTGCAGCTGCACCCGTGCATCGACGTCGAGGTCCGCAGCCAGGTCGGCTGGGGCTCTATCAGCAAGCCAGGGGGAGAACCACTCCTCGTTCAGCCACCTGAGCGCATCCTCCAGCAGGCGCCCGAGCTGTCGCGGGTCGGCGTCCTCGATCCGGGCATACACGCTCATGGCAGCCCGCCGCACGCCCGGGATCGAGCCCTTGTCGCCATCCGGCAACTCCCTGTTGGAGAGACGGCCGGTAGGGAGTTGCCGCTGCGACGACGGGGTTGTGACAGGACAGGTGCTTTTCTGTCCGTCGCCGCTGCATCGACCGCCATGTCAGCGGTTACACTTGTTTCACATAGACAGGAAGGGGTTCCGATGTCGGAGCAGCGCGCAGAGCGCTTCGTCGCGCTTGATCGACAGCTGGAAGCCGCCGTCGAGCGGGCGGGGGAGCGCGGAGCGAGCGTGGTCGTGGGTGAGTCGGAGCCGGTCGACCTGCCGCCCGACTCGCTCAAGACGCTGCACAAGGTCGTGCACGCCCTCGCCGCCGGCAGCGAGCCGATGCTGACCACCACGGAAGCAGCCGACTTCCTCGGTGTGTCCCGCCCCTACCTGACCCGGCTGCTTAAGTCCGGCAAGCTGCCCTACCGCAAGAAAGGCAACCGCCACCTTGTCCCGCTCACCAGCGTCGAAGCGTTCAAGACCGAGCGCGATCACAAGCTGGACGAGCTGACCGCTTTGGCGGCCGCCGAGGAGCACCTGGGCATTCGGTGAGCCGCCGATCCGAGCGGCTCGGCGTCGTGCTCGACGCCAACGTGCTGTACCCGCAGTGGCTGCGCGACGTGATGCTGACCCTGGCGGCCATGGGCTACTACGACCCCGTCTGGTCGCAGCAGATCATCGAGGAGATGCGCCGCAACGTGCTCCGCAACCACCCCGACATCGACCCGCAGCACTTCGACGACTCCACCATCGCCGCGCTGCGTCGCGCCTTCCCCGACGCCTGGGTTGAGGTGCCCGACGAGCTCGTCGCCGAGATGAACAACACGCCGGAGGACCGCCATGTCCTCGCCACGGCCGTGGCCGCAGGTGCCCAGATGGTGGTGACCGCCAACACCGCCCACTTTCGCTCACCGTGGTACGTCGACTCCGGCCAGATCGCAGTGCTCGAACCCGGCAACTTCCTCACCGAGGTTCTTGAGCACCATCAGGAGCTGATGGCCGCCGCCCTTGAGCACCTCGCGGCCAACCGACGCCGCGTCAGCAGCGTCGCCGACGTCCTCGACGAACTCGACCGCAACGAAGCCCTCCGAGGCTTCGTCCAGGTCGCTCACGACCGCCTGCTGTAGCTCGTCCACGCAACGCCGCGCCCGGTTGGTCACAACTCGCGTCCCGCGGGAGCAACTCCCTGCATGACTTCTGCAAGGGGACGCACCAATGCATCACGAGATCCACGCGGACCGGGACGACCGGCCGTGCTGACCGTCAAGAAGATCCTCGCGGGGCGAGGCGCGGTGGACTATTACCTGAATCAGGCCCGTCGCGGGCTGGCCGACTACTACCTGCCGGACGAGCGGGCCGGCGACGGTGCGGCGCGCTTGGCGGCGCCCGGGTCGTCGTGGTGGGGCGGCGGTGTCCAGGTGCTGGACCTGTCGGGTGATGTGGAGCGGGCCGAGTTCGTGCCGCTGTACACCAAGGCGGCCCGGCCCGGCGGCGGCTACCTCGGTCGGCGGTTCCGGCTGCCCGAGGAAGCGGCGTTCGCCAAGGCCGATGCGCTGCGCGCCGCGTCGGAGATCACCGACGCCTACGAGCGGTGGATGGCCCGCCACGAGATCCGTCGCCGGGCGCCGCGCGCGTCGGTGGCGGCGTGGGACTGTACGTTCTCCCCGCCCAAGAGCGTGTCGCTGCTGTGGGCTGCCGGCGACCGGCGTGTCCAGCGGCAGGTGTGGGCCGCGCACCTCGCCGCGGTCGACGCCGGGCTGGGCTACCTGGAGCAGCACGCCGCCTATGTGCGGGCGGGACGCAACGGCGTGCGGGTGCTTGACACCTCGGGGCTGGTGGTGGCGCGGATGAACGAGTGGACCTCCCGCGACGGCGACATGCACGTGCACACCCACTGCCTGATCCTCAACCGCGCCGAGACGATCGTGGACGGCAAGTGGCGGGCGTTGGACGGTCGGGCGCTGCTGTCGGCGCGCACCGGCGCGGGCGCGCTGTACAACCGCACGCTTGAGGCCGAGCTCACCCGGCGGCTCGGGGTGGCATGGCGGGACCGCCCCGACGGGCTGCGCGAGCTGGACGGGGTGGACGACGGGTTGATCGAGGTGTTCTCCTCCCGTCGGCGCGCGATCACCGCCACCGTCGAGCAGCTCGCTGCCGCCTACCGGGACAAGTACGGCGTGGACGCGCCGCCGGCGGTGCTCTCGGCGATGGGCCAGGCCGCGTGGGCCAAGACCCGCCAACGCAAGCGCGACCTCGACCCCGACGAGGCTCTGGAACGCTGGGAGGCCACCGCTCGCCGCCGCGGCCGGCAGCTCGCCCGCCTCCCCCAGCAGGTCCTGGGCCGGCCAGCCCAACCTTGGGCACACGGAACCGATCCGCTGGAGCGCCTTGTCGCTCGGCTGTCGGGCAGCGGTCGGGCGACGTTCACCCGTCACGATCTGCTGCGCGCCGCCCTGGACGTCCTGCCACCCGGCGCCCTTGACCAGACCGAGCTCCAGGCTGCAGCGGAGCAGCTGGTCGCCCGGGCGGTCCGCCATCCGCAACTGGTGGGCGTGACGGCGCCGGACGTCATCGACGCGCCCGCCGAGCTGCGACGCCGCGACGGCAGCAGCGTGTACGAGCAACCCGGCCGTCAGCGGTGGGCGCTGGCGGTGACGCTGGATCAGGAGGCCTGGCTGCTTGACGTTGCCGTCGAGCCGACCGGTCGCACACCCGGCCGCGACCTCGTCGAGGCAGCGATCATCGAGCACGACCTCGGCGGCGATCAGGCAGAGGCGGTCCGCGAGCTGCTCGGCTCTTCCCGGCGGGTGGGGTTGCTGGTCGGCCCCGCCGGTGCGGGCAAGACCCGCACCCTGCGCGCGGTCGTGTCCGCCTGGCAGCACGGCGGCGGCGAGGTGCTCGGGTTGATTGTCTCCCAGGCTGCCGCAGGCGTGCTCGCCGACGAGGCGCACGTGCGGGCGGAGAACACCGCCAAGTGGCTGCACGAGACCCGCACGCCCACCTGGCCTACGCCACCACCGCCCACCGCGCCCAGGGCATGACGGTTGACGTCTGCCACGCCGGCCATCACCGCCGGCACCTCCCACGAGCAGCTGTACGTCGCCGCCACCCGTGGCGCCAGGGCCAACCACCTGTGGGTCATCGTCGACGCCGACCGCGAGGTCGTCCGCGATGACATGGACCTGCCGGCCCCCGAACAGATCCTGTCGCGCATCCTGGCGCGCACCGACCCCGATCGGCTCTCCGCCCACCAGGTCATCCAAGACTCGCTGCGCGAGTCGACGTCGCTGGCGCGGCTCGGAGCGATCTTCGAAGACGCCGCCCGCACCGCCACCGACCACTGGCTCCGCCACACCCTCACCGAACGCGGACTGGGCGCAGCGGCCGGCGACCCGCAATGGCCCGCGTTGATCACCCGCGCCCGCGAGACAGCGCTGGCCGGCCACGACCTCGCCGCCCTCCTCGACGAAGCCATCACCCTGCGGCCCATCGGCGACGCACACTCCGCCGCCGCTGTCCTGCACTGGCGACTCGGCGTCCTCGGCGCAAACCCCGCACCCCGCGCCCGAGGACCCCTCGCCTCCCTCCCACCCGCCGATGGGCTCGCCATCGACGTTGCCCGGCAGGCCGGCGAGCTGATGCGCCACCGCTGGCGCGACCTGCGCGCCACCCTCGCCGCAACCAGCGAACCGCTGCCGTGGGCTCCAGCGCTCGGCCCACGAGCCGCCGACCCCACCGAGCAGTCAGCCTGGCTGACCGCCGCCACCGCCGTCACCGCCTACCGCGAACGCTACGAAGTCCCCGACCACACCCCCATGCTCGGCTCCCGACCAGCCGCTTCACGACCCGACGCCCGCTCAGCGTGGGACCACGCCTGCATCCAAGCCGACCGCTACCTCGCCCGGCGCCTCCACCACCTCGACGACCAGGCCCTCGCCGACCTCGACGCCCGCCAGCAGACCATCCTCGACAACCCGCCATGCTTCGACCCCAACGAGCTCGAGCGCGGCCGGCAACGCCGCGACGCCAACCAAGTGACCACAGATCCAAGGCGGGGGCGCATCAGTCATCGCGAGCAGCTCCTCGTCCAGCGCCTCGAACGAGCAGCTCGAGCCCACCAAGACTGGCGGCGCGCAGCTGCCGACGCCCTTGCCATCCGGCGTCAGGTCACCCTCGAACTCGTACGCCGGCGGGAACTCACGCCCCGTCCCATGGCCGTCCGCCTCACCCGCTGAGCACTTCCCGGACACTCCTCCCGAACCATGCGAGAGTTGAGGGATATCCCATGGCAAGACGCCGGCGAAAGCGGCCCCGCACGAGCGCGCAGCTATCACTGAGCGTGATGCCGAGCCGTGGCCGGAGTTCCCCCCTACGGCGGTTGTGCCGGGTCGGTCCAACTGACGGTTGGACCGCCATCCTGAGGGCGACATTCTGACACAACCCCGCGTGCGCGGGGACGACTCCGGCTCCGGGGTGGGGGACGTGGCCGAGTGGGGAACATCCCCGCGTGCGCGGGGACGACGCACCCCAAAGCATCGACGTCGAGTCGTCGTCCGGAACACCCCCGCGTGCGCGGTGACGACGCGTTGGACGATTTGGCGATCACGCCGGAGCGGGGAACACTCCCTGCGTGCGCGGGGACGACGGCTCAGGGAGCAGCACGCGAGCCTTCCACCTGGGAACACCCCCGCGTGCGCGCGCGGGGACGACCTAGAGGACGCCGGCCTGATCGTCCGCAGAGGCGGAACACCCCCGCGTGCGCGGGGACGACGCGAGCCGCGAGTCGATCGTCGCCGCGACGTGCGGAACACCGCCGTGCGCGGGGACGACCAGGTCGTCACCCGCTGGAGGACCTGTTGGCTGGGAACACCCCCGCGTCGGCGACGGTGACCTGACCGGCATCGTGGAGCACCTAGCGCGTGGCGGCGCCGATGTGGCCGCCGTCCCGGTCGATGAGGCCACACCACCCAGCCGGGTACCAGCAGCTAGGAAGGGTTCGGCCGATGATCCACGACTCCATCGCCGCGCCCGAGGTCGAGCTGCCCGGCAGGCTGCCCGCCCTCGCCCCGCGCCGTCGGCCCGCGCAGGGGCGCCGTCCTCAAGTCCCGTGACGCCGGCCTACCCCGCTGTACATGCTCATCCTGGATGTCGCCCGACAGGTGTCGCCCATCTTCCGGGGAACACCCCCGCGCGCGCGGGGACGACGGCACGCAGGCTCAGACGTTCCGCCGCGGCGGGGGAACGCCCCCCCGTGCGCGGGGACGACCTGCGCGCCGGAGTGACCTGTAGGGTGCTACAGGAACACCCCCGCGTGCGCGGGGACGACAGGTCGGCGGGCCACTCGTCGAGGTCGCCGCCCGGAACACCCCCGCGTGCGCGGGGACGACCTGGACCGCTGCCCGCATGGCCGGGCGCCGACATCATTCTCCAGGCTGGCACGGTCCGTGCATGTTGGCACAGTGTGACGGCAAGTTCCCCATTGCCATTCATATCCGCCTGTGAGAGCATTCAGCGATCGGACGGGTCGTGCGCCCGCCGAACAGCAGCGGCACAGGAGGTTGGGGGCAACGGGCGACGCCGCTTAGTTAGCCTCGATGTTTCGCGCGGCAGGCTGATGGGCGCGTGAATGTCGTCGGTCCGGCGTGCGGCTGACGAGTTGTTGGCGGCGGGGCGGTGTGGCAGCGGTGGGGTGGCGCGGGCGGCGCGTTCACGCCTGTTTCGGGGCAGGGT
>DATLGH010000033.1 GCA_035540635.1 Egibacteraceae bacterium
GCCCCCTTCTCCCCCGCCCGCTTCGCCATCGAGGCGATCCGATGAACGTTGTCGTGAACGGCCAGGACCGCGCCGTACCCGACGGCGCGACCGTCGCGGACCTCGTCGCCGAGCACGGCCCGGCGGCCGCTGGCGACCGCATCGCCGTCGCGGTCAACGGCGAGGTCGTGCCCCGCCGCGCGTGGGCCACCACCCCCGTCGCCGACGGTGACCGCGTCGAGCTGCTCGCCGCCATCCAGGGCGGCGCCGGCGACCCCCCGACCGACGAGGACCCGCTCGTCATCGCCGGCGAGAAGCTGTCCTCGCGGCTCGTCCTCGGCACCGGCGGGGCGTCGAGCCTGGAGGCGCTCGAGCAGGCGGTCGTCGCCTCCGGCACCGCGATGGCGACGGTGGCGCTGCGCCGCGTCGACCCCGCGGCGAAGGGCTCGGTCCTCGACGTCCTCGACCGCTGCGGCGTGCGGGTCCTGCCCAACACCGCCGGGTGCTTCACCGCCCGCGACGCGGTGACGACCGCCCGGCTGGCCCGCGAGGCCCTGTCGACCGACTGGGTGAAGCTCGAGGTGATCGGTGACGACCGCACGCTGCTGCCCGACCCCGTCGAGCTGCTCGACGCCGCCGAGCAGCTCGTCGACGACGGCTTCGTCGTCCTGCCCTACTGCGGCGACGACCCGGTCGTCGCCCGCCGCCTCGAGCAGGTCGGCTGCGCGGCGGTCATGCCGCTCGGCTCGCCGATCGGATCGGGCGGGGGGATCCGCAACCGCGCCAACCTCGCCATGATCGTCGAGCGCGCCGGCGTCCCGGTGATCCTCGACGCCGGCATCGGCACCGCCAGCGACGCCGCCCTGGCCATGGAGCTCGGCTGCGACGGGGTGCTGCTCGCCAGCGCGGTCACCCGCGCCCAGGAGCCGGCGATGATGGCCGAGGCGATGCGCGCCGCGGTGCGCGCCGGGCGTCTCGCCCGCCGCGCGGGGCGCATCCCCGTCAAGCTCTACGCCGAGGCGTCGACGCCTTTCCAAGGACTGCCGGAGTTGTCGAGCTGACCCCGTGCCGCCGGCACATCGGCGTGAGCCTGCACGGGCGGGGCGACGCAGCAGACTTAAGAGCGGGGTGCGCTTGCGCAGCAGGTGATCGGTCTCGGCGAGGACCGGCGAGGACCGGCGAGGGGATGAGCGCCTGGCGTCCCAGCCCGACGGGCAGGGCGGGTCGCCGAGTAGGACTCGTACCCCGGCGGACGATCGGGAGCACTCGGTTGCGGCGGGGCCGGGACCACGTCGGGTTGTCCGGCTTGCCCCACTGGAACCGGGCTCGCGCAGGTCCGAAGATGGAGCGACGAACCGCCGTGAGCTGCGCAGAAAGCACCGGCGTGCCGATGCGGCGGAGGCAAGGGGGCAGGGCATGGTCACGTACGTATCGCTCATCAACTGGACCGATCAGGGCATTCGCAGCTTCACCGACACGGTGAAGCGGGCGAGGGAGTTCCGCAGCCTCGCCGAGAGCAACGGCGGGCAGGTGCGCGAGCTCCTGTGGACCGTCGGCGAGTGCGACATCGTCGCGGTCGTCGACTTCCCGGACGAGGAGACCGCCACTGCGCTGCTGCTGAAGGTCGGAGCCCTCGGCAACGTCCGCACCCGCTCCATGCGCGGCTTTGACGAGGAGGCGATGGAGCGCATCATCGCCAAGGCGGGCTAGACGACCCCTGGGCGCGGCTCAAGGGGACTCGGCGGGGCGGCGGACCGGGTAGAGAGTCCCCGGGTTCCCGGGTCGTACAAGCCCAGCACCTCGCTGCTGGTTCAGCGTCCGGGACCGGCGGTGATACAGGTCCTCGTCCGGTCCCTCGGCAAGACCGTAGACCTGGGTGCCGTACGGGATGCCGCTGCGCATCCCGAGCAGCTGGCGAATCGTCGCCTGCGGTCGAGCGGAAAGCCGGACACGTCGTCGCTGAGGGGTCGTCGGCGCCCGGCGTGCACGAGGATCAGGCCCGCAACCGCGACTGATCTCAGGCCAGTCGGCCCCGGGCAGCGGCGGGCAGCGCTCAGGCTGATTCGGCGGGGCGGCGGACGGGATACATGTTCCCGGGACTCCAGGGGTCGTACAGCCCGAGCACCTCCCGGGCACGGATGCGCCGCAGCTCGACGTCGACGGGGCCGGCGAAGCCGTCGCCCTGCACGCGCCAGCGTCCGCCCACCTCATGGACGTTGGGGAAGCGGTCGGCCAGCTCCTGGCGCGCGGAGGCGCGCTGCGCCGCGGTGCCGCGTCGGGTCCGCTCGACCAGCCGCAACGCCATGTTCGCGACCCGGTTGTACTCGGCGGCGAGCTTGGTCTTCATCTGGCCGGCGGTCTTCTGACCCGAGCCGTGCCCGAGGAAGATGTCCTCGCCCTCCTGCCTCCTGATCAGCACGGCGTTCTCCAGGCGCCAGGCGTTGCCGACGTTCTCGTTGATGGCGTCGTAGCCGGGGTGGTTCCAGAAGTAGACGTGGTCGCCGATCACGAGGTCCCGCGGCGACGACGGCACCACCTGCTGCAGGCTTCCCAGACCCGGCCGGCCTGCAGCGGGCAGGTCGAGGTCGTCGAACATGTTCCAGCGCAGCTCGATCTGGTCAGGGCCGAATGCCGCGATCCGCGCGTTGAACGCCGGCTTTCCGAGGGAGGCCATGAACGCGCGGAAGTGGACCAGCGACACGAGGTAGTCGCAGTGCAGCAGGCTGCGCCGGTGGGGCGGTTGCGGCACGAACAGGTTCATGATCGCGTCCCACGGGTCTGTCCTGCCCGTGGGTGTGAGCCGCCAGCTGTAGTCGTCGGGGTCGCCGTAGACGGTGTGCCGCTCCCCGCGTGGAAGCCGACGGATCTCTGCGCGCTTGGCCGGGTCGCGGCGCTCGTCGTAGTCGTCGGGGGGCAGGGGCTGCCACGAGTCCTTCGCGGTGAAGTTGACCCGCGGTCCCCAGTAGAGCGCCGGGCCGGTGAACGGATAGCCGAATGCGCGAAGGCCTCCGCGGGAGGCGCGCTGGGAGCTCTGCATCACGTCCGACATCGTCACGCGCTTGACGAGCTCGCTCTGCAGCTCGTCCTCGGTCGCGAACGTGAACGGGTCGCTGGCCGCTGCCATGTCGCTGAGGACGAGCGCCGCCACCCGGCGTTGCCGGCCGCGGGGGAACCGTCCCCGGACGAACGCCTGGCGTTGCGCGCGGGTCATGGCCGTGGGGGTCACGGCGGGGGGCGACACGACGAGGACGCGTCGCTGCACGCTTGCCGTGCCCCCCGAGGCGGCGGCTGGGGCGAGCAGCCGCTGGACCGCCTGGTTGCCGGCCGTCCCTTGCAGCTGCAGTGCCACGCCTTCCCGCACCGCCCTGTCACCCTGCCGCGCAGCGCGCACCCACTCGGGCAGGACCCCCCGGCTGGGCATCCCCGGGCGTGCCGGCGGGCGCGGTTGCGACACCCCCGGTGCTCGCGCTTGCCGGGTGACCCGCGCGGCAGTCGGCATGAGCTCCTCCGTGGGCGCCAGCAACAATCGCGCTCCTGGATAGCACCTCGGCGTCCAGGGCGACAGTGTCATCGCGGCAGGCCGCAGGTGCCAGCAACACCGTCCGAAGGCGCCATGAACAGTGCCCGAAGGGGCACAGCCCGGGAACGCGTGCACGGCCGGGGGCCCGAGCCAGTTCTTGGCGGTGAGCACGACATCCGCCGCCCGATGGTGCCGACGAGGACGAACCTGCTGGGTCTGGTGAAGGTCGGCGGCCGTGGCTGGCATGGCCCGAAACCCCTGCCGGCTAGCCGGCCGCCGCGGCGAACAGTCAGCGGCGGCGCGCGTCGACGACGCGGTCGGCGATCATGCCCATCGCCTCTTCGAGGGCGATCTCCTCCCACTCGGTGGCGTACGGGCGGCGGTACCTCACCTTCCGCGCCCGCAGGTCCTCGTGACGAGGTTCTTGCTCGCGGCTCCCTTCGGGCAGAGCTTGCCGCGCGAGATCGGGCTGTCGTAGTCGCGCTCGACACCGACGACCTCTGTCCTCCTCACCCGGCTGCCTCTGCTACCCGCCAGCCAGGCGCTGCACGACCCGGGACGACGGCACGCGCTCCCTGCGCCGGCCGAAGACGAGCAGCAGCAAGGCGATGAGCTCCTCGATGAGCCAGTAGATCCCGTAGGAGACGACCGCGACGGCCATCGGCCAGGCCGTCAGGGCGAGCGACGGCCCGAGCACGAGGCCGAACCGGAAGCGCCTGAACCACGTCGCGGCGTACAGCAGCGTGCCGAGCCCGCCGACGCCCGCAAAGTGCAGCAGCTCCCGGCTGAAGGTGGCCTCCTCGACGTCCCAGAGGAACTTCACCCCGCGCGCGAGGACGCGCAGGCCCGGGATCGAGTCGGGGACGAAGCTGTAGCTCGCAAGGGTCGGGAAGTCGAGGACGGCAGGCAGGAGGAACAGTCCCATGACGCTGAACGCGAACAGGCCGACCATCACGCGGACGCGGTCGGCGATCGGGTTTCGCCCTTCGCCCTTCATCAGCGTGCGCACGCTGACGGCGCCCCACATGACCCACCGGCGCAGGAACTTCACGCCGAGGTACTGCATCGCCTCCCGGAAGATCCGGTCGGCTTCCTCCGCGCCTACCTGCGGGCCCAGGTAGTTCGGCTTCTCTCCGGGGTCGAGGATCATCGCGTCGTGGACGAGTGCGGCCGGGGTATGACGCCCGTCCTTGGGGACCAGCCATGCCGCGAACGTGGGCACCGACGCGAGATCGGTCTCGAACTCCTCCTCGAGCCGGGCGGGGATGGTCCAGATGCGCCCGTCCTCGTGCACGTAGCGGAACTGGTTCGTCAGCAGGTACGTGCCGTCGCGTCCGTCCACGCGCTGCAACACGAACTTCGCCGGCGCGTCCTTGTCCGCTGCGTAGTAGCCCTGCTCGAGCATGGCGCGTCCCCCTCCTGTCGACAGTGGACGGCTCCCGAACCGTCCCCCGGCGCCCGCACGCCTGATCTGGTCGAAAGTGTGCTCCTGCGCGCAGCAGATGACAAGCACGAATCGGGCAAGGGGGACGGCTCCGGGCGGTTGAGTGCGGAGTTCTACTGGCAGGCGAAGTCGGAGCGCGGACACTTTCCCGGTAGGCCCGGCGCGCAGGCAGCCGGTGATCGGTTCCATCGACGCGCCGCGAGCGCGACGAGGACCTCGCAGCGCTCGGCGTCGCCCATCCCCGCAGCGTCGACCTTCAGTGCTGCACGGTAGAGCCGGACACCCTCTTCGTAGGCGAGGCGCCGGACGGCCTCGGCGGCGGCGCGGACCATCCACCTGCGGGCGGTTGCGGCCTCGCCGTAGGGCGCGAGCACCGACCAGTGCCAGGCGATGTCGGCAAGGGGGTCGGAGAGGTTGGCGGCGAACCGTTGTTCCATCGCCTCGGCGACACGGCGGTGCAGCGCGGCCTGTCCGGAGGTGGTCAGCGACGCGGCGATAGCGTCGCGGGTGAGCGCGTGCACGAACCGGTAGTCGCCTGCGTCGCCCACCCGGTCGAGAAGGCCGTGCTCGACGGCTTCGTCGATGAGGGGAAGGCACTGCCCGACGGGCGCGTCGAGCACCGCGGCGAGGAGCGCGACCGAGAAGTCACGTCCGAGGATGGCCGCCGCCTGCGCCAGCCTGCGGCAGTCGGGCGAGACACGGTCGAGCCGCCCCCGGCACGACGTCGAGCACCGTCCGCGGCGGACGGTCCGGAAGCCAGGTGCCGTTCGCGCTCGCGGCTGCCACCTCGCGGACGAACAGCGAGTTGCCGGCGGTCACCTCGAGCACCGCGCGGGGATCCGCCGCCGACTCGGCCGCGCTGACGCTGGCGAGTACAACGCGCACCTCCGCGAGGCCGAACCCGCGTAGGTCGAGACGCTGCACTCCCGGTGACCGGAGCAGGTCGGGCATGACCCGGGGGAGCGCACTCGCCGGCGCGTGATGACGGAAGGCAGCGAGCACGAGCAGACGCGCACCGAGAAGGTGGTTGGCGAGGTGGGCGAGGAGCCGCAGCGACGGCTCGTCCGCCCAATGGATGTCGTCGAGGATGACGAGGAGGCCCGTCCTGTTCGCCGCGCCGCGCAGGGCCTGGGTGACGGCGTCGAAGAAGCGGAAACGGTCCTCGGGTGACGCGACGTCACCCCCACGGGGACGTCGTGGTCAGTCCCCAGCGAGCGGAGTACCTGGAGCCATGGCCAGAAGGCCGGCGCCCCCTCGGCCTCCCGCACCGTCCCCACACGACGGCGGTGCCCCCGGCGAGCGCGACGCCGGCGAGCTCCTGGGCGAGGCGCGTCTTGCCGATCCCCGGCTCACCTGGCAGAGGACGAGCCGGCCATCCCCCTGGCGGGCAGCATCGAGCCATGCGCGCAGGGCGTCGAGCTCGTCGCGTCGGCCCACGATCCCGTCGTCGGCGACCTGCCCGGAACCCCCCGTCCAGGGCGCGCAGCAGTGCGGGGATCTTGTTCGGCGGCTTCGTGGCGGTCGAGCCGATAGCGTGGGGTCGATGGGTGACGACACGGACCGCATCCGGGTGAGGCTGGCGAACCGCCGCTGGGATACGCGGCGGGTGGTGGTCACGGTGATCGGCTTCACCGTGGTGCTGCTCGGACTCGTGATGCTCCTGCTGCCTGGACCGGGCGTCCTGCTGGTCGTGTCGGGCTTTGCCATCCTTGCGACGGAGTTCATGTGGGCCTGGCGCGCGCAGCGCTTCGTGCAGGCCAAGGCGCGTCGCGCCGGCCGCCGCGCGCGGCGCTGGGGGTCCCGCCAGACCTGAGCGGGCGGTTGCTCCGGGCCGCTGCGGTCTTGCGGCAGCCGCGACGGCGCGAGAGGCTCGCTCGACCATGGACGGCCGGACGCCGGCACGGTGGCGCCTGCGCTTCAGCTAGGTGTGCTCCGCTCGTTGTTCATCGCCGCTCGCGTCCCCTGTCTCGGCCAGCCGACGGCGCTGGGTGGTGACGACGTACTTCGGGTCGGCGGTTCCCTGAAAGCCCGCCCGATACACCGCCCAGCGCTGACAGAAGGAGCCGGCGAGCAGCGCGACCGCGCCCAGCCGCCGCAGCGGCAAGCGGTTGGCTCCCCCGGCCGCGACGAGGGCGGTACCGGCCGCGGTGCACGACTTGGCGAGCTTCGCCCACCGTCCGGCGTCGCCCTCGTGGTAGGGCTCGGCGAGGGACCCGAGACGCCGCTCCATGACCTCCTCGGCACCGAGCTCGATTACGGCGCCGGCGAGCGCGAGCCGCCGCGCCGGCTCCTGCTCCCCTTCGGGAGCGAGCAGCAGCGCCGCCGCCCCGGCCGATGCGGCGGCGGAGCCACCGAACAGAAACGGCAGCTCCCGGCGTGCCTCGTGCCACACGGGGACGGCGGTGTTCGCGAACAGCACCGCGGTGTAGGTGGCCATGCCGAACCCGAGCGCCGAGCCGACCCGCTGGGCGAGACGGCGCAGCCCCGGCAGGCGCCCGATCTCGTCGAGGCCCGCCGCGGCCGCCGCCGCCGGGGAGAACGCCGCGAGGATCCACGAGCCGACCGACAGCGGCGACGTGGGCTTGAAGACCCGCAGCATGTGGTGGAACCGCCCCGGCACGCCGAGGTCGGCGACGAGCAGCGGCGGGCCGGCCAGCGCGGCGGCCGCCGCGGTTCGCCGGGCCGCCCGTGCGAGCCCGCGCCTGCCGGTCAGCTCCGCCGCCTCGGCGAGCGCCTCCGACAGCCCGCCGAGCCCGCCGACGAAGACGTAGACCGGGACCTCCCACGTCCACGCGGGGGCCTGGAGGATCGGACGCCCGTGGTAGCTGCGGACCTCGGCGGGGGGGACCATCGCCCCGCGCGGGGACTTCAGCTGCTGCGCCGGCGCGCCGGCCCCGAGGTCGACCGATGGGGTGGGCACGGAACCCTCGCTCATCGACGCCGCGCACCGCCGGCCACCGCGGAGGCCACGGTGAGCGCCAGCGCCGCCGCCGCACCGAGCGCCGACAGCCACTCCGACTTCAGGTGCTTGGTCGCCACGACCGGGTCCGGGGGCAGCCCGTACACCTCCGGCTCGTCGAGCAGCAGGAACAGCGCCCCGGTCCCGTCGACGCCCGCCGCGTCGTCCTCACCGTCGCCGTAGACGTGCGCGCCGGCGAAGCCCATCGCGGTGACCTGCGCGAGACGGGTCTCGGCCATCTCGCGCATCGCGTCGAGCGAGCCGAAGCTGATGCTGTCGGTCGGGCAGACCTTCGAGCAGGCGGGCTGGTCACCGGTGCGCAGCCGGTCGTAGCACATCGTGCACTTCCACGCCTTGCCGTCCGTCTCCCGCCGGGAGATGACGCCGTACGGGCAGCCGACGACGCAGTAGCCGCAGCCGTTGCAGATGTCGGGCTGCACGACGACCGAGTCGAACTCCGTCTTGAACAGCGCACCGGTCGGGCAGTTGTCGAGGCAGCCCGCCGTCGTGCAGTGCTTGCAGACGTCGGACATCATGAGCCACCGGAAGCCGTCGGCCACGAGGTCCTGGGCGTGGTGCTCGATCGCCGCGGTGTGGGCTATCTGCTCGGCCCCCCGCAGCCGAGCGGGCTGCTCGATGAAGGCGACGTGGCGCCACGCGTCGGCCGACAGGTGACCGGTGTTGTCGTAGGAGTGCCCGGTGAAGTCCCACTTCGTCTCCGGGACGTCGTTCCACTCCTTGCAGGCGACCTCGCACGCCTTGCACCCGATGCACACGGTTGTGTCGGTGAAGAACGCCATGCGGGGACGGCGGTCCTCGTCGGCGTACCCGGGCGCCCGGGAGGCCGCGCCCGCGACCGGCAGGGGCGCGTAGCCGGTCGCCTCGTTGCCGGTGCGGTCGGGGCGGTCGCCGAGCATGCGCCTGCCCCTCACCGGTCGACCTGCCCGGGCCCCGCCGCCGCGCGCGCGGCGCGCAGGCGCCCGTGCTCGGCCGGCCAGCGCGCGACGAGCTGCAGGAGCTCGGGTCCCCGGGGGCGGCGGCCGGCGACGATGTCGCAGGTGGCGGCCTTGGCCTCCTGGATATGCACGTTCGGGTCGACGACGACGGGGAACAGGTCGTTCGCGGAGTCTCCGGTCACCAGACCGTTCGCGCCCCAGTGGTAGGGCAGGCCGACCTGGTGCACCGTCGCGCCCTGCACGTCGAGGGGCTTGAGGCGCTCGGTGACGAGCACGCGTGCCTCGATCGCCGTGCGGGCGGTGACGATCGTCGCCCACTGGCCGTTGCGCAGACCCCGTTCCCTGGCGAGCTGGGGGGACACCTCGCAGAACATCTCCGGCTGCAGCTCGGCGAGGTGCCCGACCATCCGGCTCATGCCCCCCGCGGTGTGGTGCTCGGTCAGCCGGTAGGTCGTGACGACGTAGGGGTAGGCGCCCGACGCCTGCCCGTCGGCCGGGTGGTAGGGGTTCACCGGTTCGGTGTAGCGCACCCGCGCGGGGTTCGCCCGCTGCCCGTAGAGGCGGTTGGCGAACGGGGACTCGTGCGGTTCGTAGTGGGTGGGCAGCGGGCCGTCGGTCAGGCCCGACGGCGCGAACAGCCAGCCGCGCCCGTCGGCCTGCATGATGAACGGCTCGTCCCCGGCGATGCTGTCGGGCCCGGTGGCGCCCTCGGGCGGGCGGTAGCCCGGCGGCTTCGTGACCGGGAAGTCGGGGACGTCGAGGCCGGTCCAGCGCCCCTCGGCCTCGTCCCACCACACGTACCTCTTGCGCTCCGACCAGGGCCTGCCCTGGGGGTCGGCGGACGCGCGGTTGTAGAGCATCCGGCGGTTCGCCGGCCACGCCCAGCCCCATTCCCGCGGTGCGTCGCCCTGCTCGTGCCAGGGTGTGCGGCGCGCGGTCTGGTTGAGCCCGCCGGCGAAACAGCCGCAGTAGATCCAGCATCCGCAGGCCGTGGACCCGTCCGCCTGCAGCTCGGTGAAGCTCGACAGGGGGTTGCCCTCCCAGTCCCAGCCGTTGATCTCCAGCAGCACCACCTCGGGGTCGGGGTCGCCGTAGCGGCCTTCGAGGGGATAGGTCCACGTGAGGTCGAGCACCGCGCGGTCCCGCGGGTCGTCGGAGTCGGCGAGCTTGGCGCGGATGATGCGCCCGAGGTGGTAGACGAACCACAGGTCGCTGCGCTGGTCCTCCCGGGGTTCGACGGCCTTGAACCGCCACTGCAGGAGCCGCTCGGTGTTCGTGAAGGTCCCCGCCTTCTCGACGTGGGCGGCGGCGGGCAGGAGGAACACCTCGGTGGCGATCTGCTGCGTCACGAGCTCGCCGGTCTCGACCTCCGGGGCGTCCTTCCAGAACGCGGCGCTCTCGATCTCGAACAGGTCGCGCACGACGAGCCACTCGAGCTCCGCCAGGGCGAGCCGGTGCATCCGGCCGTTCGCCGAGCCGACCGCGGGGTTCTCCCCGAACAGGAAGTAGCCGGCCACCTTCCCGTCGAGCATGTCGAGCGTCGTCGGGTAGGTCGAGTGGTCACCCGAGATCCGCGGCAGGTAGTCGAAGCAGAAGTCGTTCTCCGGCGTCGCCGCGTCCCCCCACCAGGCCTTCAGCAAGCTCACGAGGTAGGTGTCCATCGCGCCCCAGAAACCCGTCGGCGCCGCGTTGCGGCGCACGTAGTCACGGTAGTCCGCGTAGCCCTGGGCGTTGGGCATGGGGATGTAGCCCGGCAGAAGGTCGTAGAGCGTGGGGATGTCCGTCGAGCCCTGGATCGACGCATGGCCGCGCAGCGCCATGATCCCGCCTCCCGGCCGGCCGATGTTGCCGAGCAGCAGCTGGATGATCGCCGCGGTGCGGATGTACTGGACGCCGACCGTGTGCTGCGTCCAGCCGACCGCATAGCAGAACGCCGCGGTGCGCTCGCGCCCGCTGTTGTCGACGAGGAGCTTCGCGACCTCCAGGAACAGCTCCCTCGGCACCCCGCAGGTCTCCTCGACGAGCTCCGGGGTGTACCGGCGGAAGTGCTTCTTCAGGACCTGGTAGACGCACCGCGGGTGCTGCAGCGACGGGTCGCGCTCGGCCGTAGCGGCGCCCTCGACCTCCGAGCCCTGCGCGCCGACGCTCTGCGGCGTGCTCGCCTCCTGCTCTCGCCGTCCGGCGGCGCTCGCCACCGTCATGCCCTCGTACGCCCAGCTGGAGACGTCCTCGTACGCGCCGGTTTCGGGGTTCCATCCGGAGAAGACCCCGTCGAGGTCCTCGGTGTCCTGGAAGTCCTCCGAGATTATCGTCGCGGCGTTCGTGTACGCGACGACGTACTCGCGGAAGTCCGCCTCGTTGGACAGGACGTAGTTGACGATGCCGCCGAGGAAGGCGATGTCGCTGCCCGCCCGCAGGGGGACGTGGAGGTCCGCCGTCGCGCTCGTGCGCGTGAACCGGGGATCGACGTGAACGACCGTCGCACCCCGGCGCTTGGCCTCCATGACCCACTGGTAGCCGACCGGATGGCACTCGGCCATGTTGCTGCCCTGGATGACGATGAGGTCAGCGTTTGCGAGGTCCTGCTGGAACGACGTCGCGCCACCCCGTCCGAAGGAGGTCCCCAGACCGGGGACCGTCGAGCTGTGTCATATGCGGGCCTGGTTCTCGACCTGCACCGCGCCGAGCGCGGTGAACAGCTTCTTGATGAGGTAGTTCTCCTCGTTGTCGAGCGTCGCCCCTCCGAGCGAGGCGAGTCCCGTCGTGCGCCGAAGGGGGACCCCGTGCTCGTCGGTGTCCTGCCAGTAACGCCGGCGTGCGTCTATCACCCGGTCGGCGATCATGTCCATCGCCTCGTCGAGGGGGAGGTCCTCCCATTCCGTGGCGTGCGGGCGCCGGTAGCGCACGGTGCGCAGCCGCTGATCGCTCGTGACGAGGTTCTTGCTCGCCGCGCCCTTCGGGCAGAGCCTGCCGCGCGAGATCGGGCTGTCGTAGTCGCCCTCGACCTGGACGACCCCGTCGTCCTTGACGAAGACCCGCTGGCCGCAACCCACCGCGCAGTACGGGCACACGGACTGCACGACGCGGTCGGCGTCGACGAGGAGGGAGGACAGGTCCTGCGACCTCGGCGACTGCGCCGCCTGCCCCCGCCCCAGGACGTCCCCGGTGGTGACCTGGCGCACGACGGGCCACCGCGCGATGGCCCGGCCGAGCGAACGAAACGGCATGGCCTCTCCTCGCACGGGTCCAGCGCGACGCCCGTACCCACCTGCCGCTGCCGGCGAAACGTCGCTCGTCGCAGCCGCGACCCAGAGGTGGGGCGGGGTCGGGCGCGGGGGCGAGCCGTCGCACGGCTCCGTCCGCGGCACTAGCCTTCCGCGGGTGCCTCGAGACGATCACTCCACCCGGACGGTTGTCGCCGTCCGCTTTCCCCGGGCCGACCTCCGCCCGTTGGCGGCGGTGGCGCGACGGGTGGGCGTGGCGATCGCGCTCGTGCTGCTCATCGCGGCGGTCGTCTACGCCGACCGCGGCGGCTACACCGACGACGTCGACGGCGAGGTCGGCCTGCTCGACGCGCTCTACTACGCCACGGTCAGCATCACCACCACGGGCTACGGCGACATCACGCCCGCCAGCCCGCGGGCGCGTCTGCTCACCGCGTTGATCGTCACCCCGGCACGGGTGGCGTTCCTCATCCTGCTCGTCGGCACGACCCTGGAGATCCTGACCGAGCGCTCACGTGAGGCGCTTCGCCTGCAACGCTGGAGGAAACGGGTGCGCGACCACTACGTCGTCTGCGGTTTCGGCACGAAGGGACGCAGCGCCGTGGACGTCCTCCTCGGCCGCGGCGTCGAGCGATCCGACATCGTCGTGGTCGACGAGGGCCGGGACGCGGTCGAGGCGGCGACCGCCGCGGGCCTCGTTGCCGTGCACGGCAGCGCCGCACGCGCCGCCGTCCTCCACGAGGCGGGGGTGCCCGTGGCCTGCGCGGTGATCGTGGCCCCGGACCGCGACGAGGCGTCGGTCCTCATCACCCTCACCGCCCGGGAGCTCAACGCCGACGCGGCGATCGTCGCCGCCGTCCGCGAGGAGGAGAACGCCCACCTGCTCCGACAGGGCGGCGCCGATGCGGTCATCACCTCGGCGGAGGCCTCGGGGCGCCTTCTCGGCATGGCGACCCAGCATCCCCGCCTCGTCGACGTCGTGGAGGACCTCCTCACCGCCGGTGAGGGCCTCGACATCGGCGAGCGTTCCGTCCGCGACGAGGAGATCGAGGCGGGCCGTCCGCTCGTCGATGCCGGCGAGCTCGTCGTCGCGACCATCCGCGACGGCCAGACGGTGCCCTTCACCGAGATGCGCGCCCGGGACCTGCAGCGCGGGGACCGCCTCGTCATCCTCTGCGTGAGCGAGGAGCCGCGCGGTCCGGGCACCCTGCGACACTGATCGCTGCGGACCGGGCATGCGCCGGGCGCTGTGGGTAGCGTCTGCCCATGCACGCCGACGATCTCGCCCTGCTGCGCCTGCCCGGCGACCCGACGGTCGCGCCCGACGGCACCCGGGTCGCCTACGCCCTCACCCGCCTCGACCTCGACGAGGACGCCTACCGCAGCACCATCTGGGTGGCGCCCGTCGACGGCGGCCCGCCCCGGCGGTTCACGCACGGACCTCGGGACACGAGCCCCCGCTTCTCCCCCGACGGCCGCTGGATCGCCTTCCTGCGGGCCGGCGGCGACGGACCGGCGCAGGTGCACGTCATGGCAGCCGACGGCGGCGAGCCGCGGAAGGTGAGCGAGCACCCGCTCGGGGCGAGCGCGCTGGCCTGGAGCCCCGACGCGACGCGGCTCGCCTACGTCGCACGGGTGCCGGAGGAGGGCCGGTACGGCACCGACCCGGATGTGCCGCCGGAGAAGGAGCCTCCGCGGCGGATCACCACCCTGAAGTACCGCATCGACGACGTCGGTTTCACGATCGACCGGCGCACTCACGTGTTCGTCGTCGACGCGCTCGTCGACGGCGCCGAGCCCCTGCAGCTCACGCGTGGCGACTTCGACCACGCCGACCCGACCTGGCATCCCGACGGCCGCTCGGTCGCCTTCGTGTCGGCGCGCCACGCCGGCCGTGACCTCGACCTGGCAAGCGACGTGTTCGTCGCCCGTGCCGACGAGCCGGACGCCGCCCGCGCGATCACCGACACGCGCCGTCTCCTGGCCCGGCCCGCGTTCACGCCGGACGGCGAGCACGTCGTCTTCGCCGCGCCGGAGGAGCTGCCGCACGGGGACACGGTTGGGCTGTGGTCGGTGCCCGCCGACGGCTCGGCACCGCCCCGGCGCCTGACCGGCGCCGGGCGCCACGACGTCGCCCACCACAGCGGTCGCGGCGCGCAGCAGCTCATCACCGATCCCGACGGCGGCGTGACGACCGTGCGCCTGCACCGCGGCGCGGTCCAGCTCGTCCGCTTCGACGCCGCGGGCGACCCCGAGGTCGTCGTCGGGGGGCCCCGGCAGGTGCTCGGGTACGCCGCGGGCGGGGGGACGGTGGCCGCGGTGGTCGCGGACGCGACGAGCGCCGGAGAGGTCGTGGTCCTCACCGGCGAGGGGAAGCGAATCCAGGCCGGCGAGGGCGAGCGGGTCCTCACCGACCACGGCGTCGAGCTCGCGAGCAGTGCCGCGCTTGGCGGCATGGAGGAGATCACCGCGACGGCACCGGACGGCTACCCCGTCCACGGATGGGTGACGAAGCCCACGGGGGCCGGCCCCCACCCCGTCGTCCTGCAGATACACGGGGGACCCCACGCACAGTACGGCTACGCCCTCCACGACGAGACGCAGGTCATCGCCGGCGCCGGCTACGCCGTCGTCTACGGCAACCCGCGAGGCTCCTCCGGCTACGGGCGGGCCCACGGCCGGGCGATCATCGGCGACTTCGGCGGTGTCGACCGCGACGACGTGCTCGCGCTGCTCGACGCGGCGCTCGCCGAACCCGACCTCGACGCCACGCGGGTCGGGGTCATGGGTGGCTCCTACGGCGGCTTCCTCACCGCGTGGCTGCTCGGCGAGACGGACCGGTTCGCCGCCGCCATCGTTGAGCGCGCGCTGGCCGCGCCCGACAGCTTCCTCGGCTCGAGCGACATCGGCCCGCACTTCCTCGACGGCTACTTCGGCCGGGAGCCGCAGCGCCTCACCGCGCAGTCGCCTTTGGCGAGGGCGGACAAGATCAGCACGCCGACGCTCGTCGTGCACGCCGAGCAGGACTGGCGCTGCCCCGTGGAGCAGGGGCAGCGCCTGTACGTCGCGCTGCGGCGCAACGGCACCGACGCCGAGCTGCTCCTGTTCCCCGGTGAGGGCCACGAGCTGTCCCGGTCGGGGCTGCCGAGCCACCGCGTCGCCCGGTTCGCGGCCATCCTCGACTGGTGGGGGCGCCACCTCACCGACCCCGCCGACTAGAACGCGGGGCGCTAGGTGAGCAGTGTCGCCTCGGGGAGGTCGGGCTCGATGTACATGACGCGAGCGATGGGCAGTCGCTCGCGCACCCGGCGCTCCGCGTCGTCGATGACCTCCACGACACCGGCGAAGTCGAGGTCGCCGTCGAGCTCCACCTTCGCAGCGACGAGCAGCTCCTCCGGGCCGAGGTGCTGGGTCTTCAGGTGCAGCAGCCGGCGGACGCCGGGGCTGGCCTCGATCGCCTGCCTGATGGCGACCACGTCTCGGGCGGTCGCCGCCTCACCAAGGAGGAGGCTCTTCATCTCCGCGGCCAGCACGACGGCGATCACCGCGAGCAGGGCGCCGATGGCAAGGGTCGCGTACGCGTCCCACGCCGGGTCGCCGGTCACGACGACGAGCCCCACACCGATCAGCGCGATCACGAGTCCGAGCAGGGCACCGAGGTCCTCGAGGAGCACCACCGGCAGCTCGGGCATCTTCGCCTGGCGCACGAACGCCCACCAGCCCTTGCCCTCGCGCACGGCGTTGGCCTCCCCGACCGCGGTCCGAAACGACCACGTCTCGAGCCCGCGCCTGGCCTGCCGGCCTCCGAGCAGCAGCAGCGCCTGGTTGCCGCTGTCGGCGACGGAGTGGATGGCCTCCGCGAGCAGAGCGCTCGACCGGGTGATGAGAAAGCCCGCGAACTTCGCCACCGCGATGCCGAGGTTGGCGAAAAGGGCGGCGACGATCGCCTTGGTCCCGTGCCCCTGTCCCGCCACCCGGTCATGGTACGCCCGGCTTGCCAGGCGCCGTAGCCGAAGAGTGCAGGAGAAGCAAGCCTTCTGGGGCCCGGCTGCGGTCTCACCTCGTGGCGCCGACGGGGCCCGTGGTCGGCGGGGCGCCCGTGGGAGGGGGCTGCTCCCCGGCCGCGAGGCGAGCGCGGATGACGCGCTCGGGGTTGGCGGCGCGCCCCAGCCGGCCGTCGCCGTAGCGCACCCCGCCGGCGACGACGCGCGCGGCGAGGGCCGCCCAGGCGCAGACCCCGCGCTCGAGCACCCAGGCGGGTGCGAACAGGGTCGTCGAGGGCGGGAACACGGCGGCCCCGCCGTGGCGGCGGCGTCCCCGCTCGGCGAGCAGCGTCGCACCGAGCGCCGCGACCCCGAGCCCGCGCAGGCCGTTGCGGCGCGCGATGGCCGCGAGCGCGGGCAGGATCGCGAGCTCGATCGCGAGCCGCCCTGGCTGGGCGAGGCTGTCGTAGGCCTGCCGCACCCGCTGGTTGAGGAAGTGGGCGGCGGTGGGGGGCTCGCGGCGCACGAACAGGTCCGGCGCGGAGCGCACGACACCGCCGGCCGCCCGCACCGTGCGCAGCAGCTCGAGGTTCTCGAACAGCACGTCGGGATCGTAGCCGCCCGCGGCGACGAGCACGGGGCGCCGCACGCCGAGCGTGCCCGGGTAGTCGTACCCGACGGCCCGGTTGAGCAGCGTGCGGGCGGTGTCCCACCGGGCGTGCCACGGCAGCGGGACGAAGTAGTTCTGCGGCACGACGGCGTCGGCGTGCGCGAGCCGGGCGACCACCGCCCGCAGCTCCGCGACGCCGTAGCGCACGTCGTCGTCGGCGATGACCACGGCGTCGTTGTGCGCGTGCCGCAGCCCCGTGAGGACGCCCGGGACCTTGCCGTTCGCCCCGGCCAGGTCGAGGTCCACGCCGACGTGCACGACGGTCGACGGCCACGCGGCCTCGTGGGCGGCGAACACGTCCGAAGCGGACGCGTCGACGACGACGACCTCGACGACCTCGGCGAGGCCGGCAAGGTAGCCGGCGAGGTCCGCGCGCGGGGCCGCGGACTTCAACGGCAGGAGGTAGGTGGCGTCGAGGCGCGCCGGTGCGCCGCTCACGACCTCTGCAGCGGCGCGAGCAGCGACGTCCGGCCGGCGGCCCAGGATCCTAGGAGGTGGTCGGTGAACCGGCCCTCGAGCGCGGTGACGGCGAGCGCGCCGAAGACGACGTCGGCGCGCAGGTGCGGCTCGTCACGGACGAGACCGCCGGCGAGGTCCCGGGCGGCCACCGTCTGGTGGTGCGCGTCGGCGACGACGTGGACGTCGTAGAACAGCCGCGCCCACGGACCGAACCCGTGTCGCCCGAGCGCGACGGAGTAGCGCCCCATCGGCTCCACCGACGTCATCTCGAACATCGCGAGATGCCCGACGAGGGCGCCGCGCCAGCGGCGGTGCAGCCCGAAGTAGGAGACGAGGTTGACCGTTGCGAGCGTCACCCCGGGCAGCACGTCGACGTACGCGCCGTAGGCGGCGTCGAGCCCGAGCTCGCGCAGGCTGAGGGCGAAGAGCTCGGCGTGCATGTCCTTCTGCACGCCCTGGCCGTACTCGTCGGCCTGGATCTCCACGAGGGCCGCCTTGCTCGCCCCCGCGAGCCGGGGCAGGGCCCAGCTGTGGGGGTCCGCCTCCTTCAGCTGGTACGCCGAGCGGTGCACGGAGAACTCAAGCAGCTGCTCGAGCCTGCCGCGCTCCTCGAGGTAGCGTGACAGCGACGGTCCGCCGCCCGCGCCGGCGATGTCGTGGAGCCGCCCGACCGGGTCGTCCTCGTCGGGGACCGGTCCCACCACCTCCGCGAGGCGTGCGGCGAAGCGCTCCTCGAGCTGCCCGCGGAACGCGAGCAGTGGCGCCTCCCACTCCCATCGATCGTCGACGCCCGCGAAGCCGCGGTAGTGCAGCTCGTAGCAGCAGTAGAGCGCGAGCGCGCTGTCGTCGCCGTCGAGCGGGTCGTCGGCGGGGGCGGGCGGGGGCGCGAGCGGGCCGGGACGGTCCTGCAGGGCGTCGAAGAGGAACGCGGTGAGCGGCCCGCGCGGTCGTGGGAGCGGCGGAGGGTCGAGTGGTCCCGACCGGAGCAGTCCGAGCTCCTGGGGGGTGACCACCACTGCGACTCCTCTCCGCCCACGTTCGCAACGCGCCTTTCCCTTAGCGCGCCGCCCTTCGTACCCTTGCGCCCGCCCGTCGAACCACTGAGGAGGCCCCGCGATGGCAGAGCACGACCCCGGTGCGTACGGCAGACACGCCGCAAGCGACTACGACGACCTCACGGCGCTGCTCGTGCAGGACACGGCGGCCACCGTGGAGGCGCTCGTCGAGCTCGCCGACGGCGGACCGGTCGTGGAGTTCGGCATCGGCACCGGCCGGCTCGCCCTGCCGCTGCGTGCGCGTGGCGTGGAGGTCGCAGGCGTCGAAGGCTCCGAGGACATGCGCGACCTGCTGCGGGCAAAGCCGGGAGGCAGCGACATCCCGGTGGAGATCGGCGACTTCGCGCACGCCCGCGTCCCCGGGGCGCACGCGCTCGTGGCGCTCGCGTTCAACACCGTCTACGCCCTGCCGTCGCAGGAGGCGCAGGTTGCCTGCTTCGCCAACGCCGCGGCCCATCTGCGGCCCGGGGGCCGCTTCGTCCTCGACGCCTGGCTGCCCGACCCGGGCGCCTTCCGCGGGCACCAGTCGGTGCGCACCCTCGCGGTGCGCGACGACGTCGTCGTCGTCGAGACGGCGCTGCACGACCCCGTCAACCAGCGCATGACGACGACGAAGGTGCGCTACCGAAACGGCGAGGTCCGCCTGTTCCCCGCGAACCACCGCTACGCGTGGCCGGGCGAGCTCGACCTCATGGCACGCCTCGCCGGGATGCACCTCGAGCACCGCTGGGGCGGCTGGACGCGCGAGCCGTTCACGGCCGACAGCACGATGCACGTCTCGGTCTACCGCCGCTCGGAGGAGGAGACGGGCGCGCGGCGCGACGCGCCGGCCGGCTAGGCGATCGGGCGCCGGGGCCCGCTCCCGGCTGTTGCCGTCCCCTCCACGGCGGCGGCATGCGCGGCACGCGCGTCGGGTACGGATGCGCGGTCGACGTCGTCCGCACCGCCTTGCCGTCTGGAGGAGCACGTGTCCCTCAACATCCAGGAGCTCGGCCTGCTCCGCCGCGAGCGGCGCCAGCGCCCCGCGCTGCCGTCCGCGCGCGGCCCGCTCACGGCGTTCCTGCTCGAGGCGTTGCGGCGCCCGGCGCATCCGCTGCCCGGGGCGCCCGCCGCCACCGACGACCCGCTCGACGGGGACGACAGCGCGCTCGCGCTCTACTGCTGCTACGAGCTGCACTACCGCGGCTTCGCGGGCGTCGACGAGGAGTGGGAGTGGGAGCCGACGCTGCTCGCCCTGCGCCGCCGCCTCGAGGCGGCGTTCGACGCGCGCGTCCGCGACGAGGTCGGACCGGTGGTGGAGCCCGATGACGTCACCGCGGGCCTCGAGCAGGTCCTGTTCTCCCACGGAGGGCCGTCGCTGTCCTCCTACCTCGCCGAGGAGGGCACACTCGAGCAGCTCCTCGAGTTCTCCGTGCACCGCAGTGCCTGGCAGCTCAAGGAGGCCGACGCGCACAGCTGGGCGATCCCGCGGCTGCACGGGGCCGCGAAGGCCGCGCTCGTGGAGATCCAGGCCGACGAGTACGGCCAGGGCGTGCAGAAGGACATGCACGCCGAACTCTACGCGCTGTGCCTCGAGGAGCTCGGGCTCGACGCGAGCTACGGCGCCTACGTCGACGTGCTGCCCGGCGTCACGCTCGCCACGGTGAACCTCGTCTCCTACTTCGGGCTGCACCGCCGCTGGCGCGGCGCGCTCGTCGGGCACCTCGCCGGCTTCGAGATGACGTCGGTGGAGCCCATGGCACGCTACTCGCTGGCTCTGAAGCGCCACGGTTTCGGCCAGTGGGCGCGGCTCTTCTACGACACCCACGTCGTCGCGGACGCGCACCACCAGACCGTCGCGGCGCGCGACCTCGCCGGTGGGCTCGTGCGCGCCGAACCGGAGCTGGCGCGCGACGTGGTCTACGGCGCGCAGGCGCTCACCGCCGTCGAGGCGCGCTTCACCCGCCACCTGCTCGCGGCGTTCACCGCGGGCCGCTCGTCGTTGCGTGCCCCCCTGCTCGTCGGCTGACGGGGTCGCACGACGCCTCGCCGACCTCCGCGCGCGGCGCGACCCCTCGGCTGCCGCACGCTGCGACGCCGTGCGCACGCTCATCGTCGTGTGCTCGAGCTCGCGGGGTGGCTCGAGCGTCTTCGGGGAGCTGCTGCGGGGCTGCGCCGGGCTGCTGCACTTCTCCGCCGAGATCAACCCCCACGTCGTGGTCGCGACGCTCGGGGACCCGGCGCGCAACCTCACCCCCGACCTCGTCGCCGACCCGACGCCGGTGGCGGGGCGGGAACCGGGCCTCTCCGTGCTCCGCGGGGAGCTCGGCCTCGACGCGGGGCGGCCCGTGGCCGGACCCGTCGCAGGGTTCGCCGGGCACGTCGCGTGGCGGCTCACCATGCAGTGGCCTGACGAGCCGATCGACCCGACCGCCGTCGCCGGCTGGGTGGACGACTCCCTGGCCGCATGCTGGCGGGGCCGCGACCGCTTCTTCCTCGCGCTCCTGCGCCGGGTGCGGGCGGCCCACCCGGCCGTGAGCCCCCATGCCTACGACCTCGACCGGGCGCTGCTGGCGGACGCCTTCCCGGACCCCCGCCCGTACCGGCCGCGGGAACCGGTCGTGGAGATGGCGCCGTTCGTCGTGCCCCGGCCGTGGGCCCCGGCGACCGAGCGCGAGCTCGCGAGCCTGCCGCTCGTCACGACGACGCCACGCAACGCGTTCCGCCTCGAGCTGCTCCAGAAGGCCTTCCCGAACGCCCGTCTGCGCGTCGTCCACCTCGTGCGCAACCCCGCGGCCGCGGTGAACGGGCTGCGCGACGGCTGGCTGCGGCCGGGTTCACGAGCGTGCGCGTCCCCTCGGGGCTGCGCGTCCCCGGCTACACCGACGTCGATCCCGACGGCGCCGACTGGTGGTGCTTCGACGTGCCCCCCGGCTGGCGGGAGTGGACCGACCGGCCGCTCGTCGAGGTCTGCGCGTTCCAGTGGCGTGCCGCCCACGAGGCCACGCTGCGCACCGTGGAGCGCCTCGGTCTCGACTACCACCGCGTCCGCTTCGAGGACGTCGTCGGCACGTCGAGCGAGCGGCGGGCGGCCCTCGAGGCGCTCGTCTCCTGGATCGGCCTCGACGCCGCCGACGCCGCCGCCCTGGCACGCCGTGACCTGCCGGTCGTCATGGCGACCGCGCCGCCGCGTCCCGGCCGCTGGCGGCAGCGGACAGCGCTCATCGAGCCCGTCGTGACCGATGGGCAGACCCTCGGCCTGGCCACCCGGCTGGGGTACGGGGCCGACCTCGCGACCTGGCGGTGAGCGGCTACGCGCTCCAGCAGCGAAGCGGTAACGCCCCCCTTACGCGCCCGCGGTCGCCACGGACGGGTCGATCGTCACGCTCGCTGCGCGGTTGACGATGGCGGTCGGCTCACCGCCGCACACCGGGCACGTGGGCGCCGGCGAGGTCTTGTCGAACCAACCCGCGCAGTAGAACCAGCGTTCGCACTCGTCACACAGGGCCCAGATCTCTGCGGCCACCTGCACTACCTCTCGCTCGCGTCCTGCGCGCCGGCGAACGCGTCAGGACAAACCAATGTGTTCACAGGGCCGAGGTCAAGGGCGCCGCCGCGTCTGCACAAGGGCGGAAACACGTTGTCGCGCAATATTGTCCCAGGGCGGCGGCGTCGTCAACACCTGTCTCCCGCACTTACCCGCTCGGGGGACGCGGATCACCCACAGGGGGAGGTAGGCGGTGGGCAGGCCATCCACGCCGGCGGGTTGCCGGGCGGAGAGGGGAGGTCAGCGGCGACCCATGCCGATGCCCTGCGCACGCTGGTAGTGCTTGCCCTCGGTCTGCAGCGAGGGGGCCACCATGACCTCCGCCCGCTGGAACTCCTTGATGCTCGCGTAGCCGCACGTGGCCATGGAGGTCCGCAGGGCGCCGAACAGGTTGAGGGTCCCGTCGTTCTCCATGGCCGGCCCGAGCAGGACCTCGCGCAGGCTGCCGATCTGGTCGACGCGGACACGCGCGCCGCGCGGGAGCTCGGGGTGGAAGGTCGCCATGCCCCAGTGGTAGCCGGCGCCGGGCGCCTCGGTGGCCCGCGCGAGCGGCGAGCCGAGCATGACCGCGTCGGCACCGACCGCGATGGCCTTCGCGATGTCGCCACCGGTGCGCATCCCGCCGTCGGCGATGATGTGCACGTACCGGCCGGTCTCCTCGACGTGGCGGCTCCGTGCGCCCGCGGCGTCCGCGATCGCGGTCGCCTGCGGCACGCCGATGCCGAGCACGCCCCGCGACGTGCAGGCGTTGCCCGGGCCCACCCCGACGAGGATGCCCGCCGCGCCGGTGCGCATGAGGTGCAGGGCCGAGGAGTACGACGCGCAGCCCCCGACGATCACCGGCAGGTCGTAGCGCGCGATGAAGTCCTTGAGGTTCAGCGGCTCGGAGGTGTTCGACACGTGCTCGGCGGACACCACGGTGCCCTGGATGACGAGGATGTCGAGGCCCGCCTCGAGCGCCGCGGCGTGGAAGCGCTCGACCTTCTGAGGGGTGAGGCTCGCCGCGGTGGTGATGCCCTCGGCCTTCATCTCGGCCACCCGCTGGCCGATGAGCTCGGTGCGCACCGGCTCCTTGTAGATCTCCTGCATCCGGGCCGTCGCGACCTCCGGGGCGAGCTCGGCGATCTCGGCGAGCACCGCGTCGGGGTCCTCGTAGCGGGTCCAGAGACCCTCGAGGTTGAGCACGCCGAGGCCCCCGAGGCGCCCGAGCTCGACCGCCGTGCGGGGGGAGACGACGCCGTCCATCGCCGCGCCGAGCACCGGCAGCGCGAACTCGTAGGCGTCGATCTGCCAGGAGATGTCGACGTCCCCGGGGTCGCGGGTGCGCCGGGACGGGACGATGGCGATGTCGTCGAAACCGTAGGCCCGCCGCCCGCTCTTGCCGATGCCGATCTCGATCTCCGCCACGCCGGCCTCATCCTCCGAGTCGAAATGGTCACACCCGACCGCGGGGCCGGCCGGGTGCCGCTGCGCTTGGGGGAAGAGCCCCATTCTACAGCGCGCTCATGCAGCGAAGCGGTAGCGCCCAGACCCGCGCTCATGCAGCGAAGCGGTAGCGCCCAGACTAGGCTGCAGCCATGGAAGACGACTACGACGACGAGTTCGAGGCGGACGACGGCGACGACGAGCACCCGCCGCTTCCGCTCGACCGCCGGGAGGCGGCGCGCGTGCGCCGCGACCTCGACGATCTGGCCGCCTTCCGTCACACCTTCGAGCCGGAGGGGTTCAAGGGCGTGAGCCTGTTCTGCCACGACTGCGCGGAGGAGCACTTCTACGGCTGGCAGATGCTCGAGCACAACCTCCGCGCACTTCTCGAGTCGGGCGAGACCCCGGTCCACGAGCCGGCGTTCGACCCCCGCCCCGACGAGTACGTCGACTGGGAGTACGCCCAGGGCTACCTCGACGGCCTTGCCGACGCCGGTTCCCCGGTGCTGCCGACCCACACGAGCCTGCCGGGGGGCTGCCCGTTCTGCGGGGTGGAGCTGCCGGGCGACACGGCGCAGATCGTCCACTGCCCCACCTGCGGGGCACACCTCGGCCCGGCAAGGATCGCCCGGGCGCTGCTCGACCGGGGGTGGTCGGAGGAGGACGTCGCCGAGCTCCTGCGGGGTGCGCGCATCCCGCCGCTGCGTGGCCTTCCGGGCTCCGAGCTCGCCGATGGCTGAGGTCGCCCGGCGCGACGTCGACGGCCGGCTCCTCCTCGTCGTCGAGGGGGACCTGACGCGCCAGGACGTCGATGTCGTCGTGAACGCAGCGAACGAGCTGCTCGTGCACGGTGGGGGTCTGGCGGCGGCGCTCGCCAAGGCGGGGGGGCCGGCGGTCGCCGAGGCGTCGCTGGCGTGGGTGGCCGAGCACGGCGAGGTCCGCCCCGGCGAGGCCGCGGTGACGACCGCGGGCAACCTGCCGGCCGGCCACCTCGTGCACGTCGTGGGTCCCCGCTACCGCGACGACCAGGACAATGCGGGGATGCTGCGCCAGGCGGTGCGGGCGGGCCTCGACGCCGCCCGGGACCTCGACGCGCGGTCGGTCGCGCTGCCGGCGATCTCGGCGGGGATCTACGGCTACCCTCCGGCCGAGGCCGCGGCGGTCATCGCCGCGGAGGTGGCAGCCTGGCTCGGCGGGGAACCGGGCCCGGTCGAGGAGATCCGCCTCGTCGGGTTTGACGCCGAGGCAGCGGCCCACTTCGCGGCCGGGCTGTAGGTCAGCGCGCCGTGTGCTCCCGCGGCGGCCGGCCGACGCTTGCGACGTTCAGTCCGGCGGCGACGAGCGCCGCGGGATCCCACACGTTGCGGGCGTCGACCACGACGGGGTAGGCGAGCAGCGAGCGAAGGCGCTCGGGGGTGATGGCGGCGTACTCGTCCCACTCGGTGCAGACGACGACGGCGTGCGCCCCGTCGAGGGCGTCGGTGGCCTTGTCGCACAGGACCGCGTCGGGGTAGCGCCCGCGGACGTGGTCGAGGGCGACGGGGTCGTGCAGGCGCACCCGCGCCCCCTCGGCGAGCAGGGCCTCGACGACCTCGAGGGCCGGCGCGTCGCGGATGTCGTCGGTACCCGGCTTGAACGCCACGCCGAGGATCGCGACCTCCTTGCCGGCGAGGTTCCACATCATCCGCCGTAGCTGGATGAGCGGCCACCGCTTGGCCTGCCGGTTGATGCGGTCGGTCTCGCGCAGCAGCCCGAAGTCGTAGCCGAGCTCGGCGGCGATGTGGACGAAGGCCTCGACGTCCTTGGGGAAGCACGACCCGCCGTAGCCGAGCCCGGCGTTGAGGAAGGCACGGCCGATCCGCGCGTCGTGCCCCATCGCGTCGGCGACCTGCTCCACGTCCGCCCCGGCGAGCTCGCAGATGCGCGCCACCGCGTTGATGAAGCTGATCTTCGTGGCGAGGAAGGCGTTCGAGGCGTGCTTGATGAGCTCCGCGGTCCGCACGTCGGTGGCGACGTAGGGGCAGTCGTGGCGGGCGAGCAGCGGCTCGTAGAGGCAGCGCATGACCGCGTGCGCGTGCTCGGAGTCCGCACCGACGACGATGCGGTCGGGCCGCAGCGTGTCGACGATTGCGCTGCCCTCCTTCAGGAACTCGGGGTTGCTCACGACCTCGTGATAGCGGTCGCTGCCGCTGGCCTGGGCCTCGAGCGCCAGCGCCTGGCGGATGCGCTCGCCGGTGCGCACCGGCACGGTCGACTTCTCCGCCACGACCAGGGGGTGCGTCGCGTGGGCCGCGACGCTCGCCGCCGCGGCCTGGACGTACGACAGGTTCGGGGAGCCGTCCTCGCGCCTCGGCGTGCCCACGGAGATGAAGACGACGTCGGCGGCGCCGACCGCGTCGCCGGGGTGGTCGCTGAAGGCGAGGCGCCCCGCGCGCACGCCGGCGTCGACGAGCTCGTCGAGGCCGGGCTCCACGAACGGCACGCGGCCGCCGCGCAGCGCGTCGACCTTCGCCTGGTCGTCGTCCATGCCGACGACGTCGTGACCGAGGTCGGCCATGCACGCGGCCGTCACGAGGCCGACGTGCCCCACGCCGATGACTCCGACCTTCACCGATCCCCTCCTTCGTGCCGGTCCGCCGCCGAAGCTACGGTTCGAGCCACTGGGTGTCCACCGCGCCGAGCGCCTCGGTCAGGGGTCGGGCGCTGGACAGGTGGCGGGTCAGGCTCGACACGTCCCCGCTCACGCGCAGGCGCCGCATCATGACGGCGAGCCCGACGTCGAGCTCCCCGACGATGAGCTTGCGCCAGCTCGGGTAGCTCGCGCGCAGCTCGACGCGGGGGCGCTGCGGGGGCTCGGCCAGCGCGACCGCCGAAGCGCCGCTGTCGCCGTCAGGGGTGATGTCGATGCCGTAGTCGTGGCGCTCGGCGAGGGGACCCCCGGGCTCGATGACGAAGCGGTAGGAGCCGGCGAGCACACGGGCCGCCTCCCCGGCGTGCGGGTGGGCCGAGAAGCGCTCGCAGAAGGCCTCGATCCAGGCCTCGCTCGGGAACAGGGGCATGGTGCGCGCGCGTCCTCTCTGGAGATGTGGGTGCAGCGTACCCGCCGACCGATGTCCCGGCGCCGCGTACCATCGTCGCCATGACCGAGGACCTCCGGACGCTGGACGGCGCGAACGTCGTCGTCCTCGGGGCGGCCGGCTTCCTCGGCTCGCACCTCTGCGACCGCCTCGTGGCCCTCGGCGCCCGCGTGACCGCCGTCGACAACTTCATCACCGGCCACCCCGACAACCTCGCCCACCTCGCCGGCCGGCCCGGTTTTCGCCTCGTCCAGTACGACATCACCGACTTCCTCCACGTGCCGGGCCGCGTCGACCACATCCTCCATTTCGCGTCGCCCGCCTCGCCGGTGGACTACCTGCGGTGGCCGATCCAGACGATGAAGGTGGGGTCGCTCGGCACGCACAAGGCGCTCGGTCTCGCCCGCGCGAAGGAGGCCCGGCTGCTGCTCGCGTCGACCTCCGAGGTCTACGGCGACCCCCTCGTCAACCCCCAGCCGGAGAGCTACTGGGGCAACGTGAACCCGGTCGGCCCGCGCGGCGTGTACGACGAGGCGAAGCGCTTCGCCGAGGCCCTCTGCCTCGCCTACCACCGCCAGCACGGCGTCGAGGTCCGCATCGCGCGCATTTTCAACACCTTTGGGCCCCGGATGAGAATCAATGATGGGCGGGCGGTTCCGGCGTTCTTCACCGCGGCGCTGCGCGACGAGCCGCTGCCGGTGTTCGGCGACGGCTCCCAGACCCGGTCGCTGTGCTACGTCGACGACGAGGTGGAAGGCCTGCTGCGCCTGCTCGTCAGCGACCACACCGGGCCGATGAACATCGGCAACCCCGAGGAGGTGACGATCCTCGAGCTCGCCGAGGCCGTCCAGGACGTGGTCGGGTGCCATCCCGGCATCAGCTTCCAGCCCGCGCCGGTCGACGACCCGAAGGTGCGCCGGCCCGACACCACCCTCGCCGAGCGGGTCCTGCGCTGGAAGGCGGAGGTGCGCCTCGAGGAGGGGCTCGCCCGCACCGTTGGCTGGTTCCGCTCCCAGCTCGGCGTCGACACCCTTGCGCCGCGACCCTGACGGCATCGCCACCGCACGCCGCCGCCGGGACGCCTGGGAACCCCGCCTCGGCGCGGTCGTGCGCTGGCTCGACCCACCTGTCGGCGACGGGCCCGCCGGCCCGCTGGACGGGATGGTGGTGGGGATCAAGGACCTCCTCGCGGTGGCCGGCGCGCCGCGCACGTGCGCCGCGCCGGGCCTCACCGACCCGGCGCCCCAGCCCGCGCACGCCACCGCCGTCGCGCGTCTCGTGGACGCGGGCGCGACGATCGTCGCGACCCTCGCGCTGCACCAGCTCGCGTTCGGCATCATCACCCCCCAGACCGGCAACCCGCGCGCGCCCGACCGGGTCGCCGGCGGCTCGTCGGGGGGTTCGGCGGCCGCGCTCGCGGCCGGGATCGTGCAGGGCAGCCTCGGCACGGACACGGGCGGCAGCGTGCGCATCCCCGCCGCCTGCTGCGGGGTCGTCGGCCTGAAGACCACCCGCGGGCTCGTGCCCCTCACCGGGGTGCAGCCGCTCGCGCCCAGCCTCGACACCGTCGGACCGATGGCCCGCAGCGTCGGGGAGACCGCCGAGCTGCTCGCGGTGATTGCCGGCTACCACCCCGCCGACGACCACAGCGTCCGGCCCCCGCCGGTCGGCGACCCCCCGCCGGTCGCGCGGCTGCGCGTCGGCGTGCCCGCGCAGGTCCGCGCCGCCCGCATGGACGACGAGGTACGGACCGCCTGGGAGGGGTGCCTGGCGGACCTTGCCGCGGCCGGCGCAACGGTGACCGACGTCGCCATCGCGCCGCTCGACGACGCGCCCACCGCGAACGGGCGCATCCTCGCCGCCGAGGCGGCGCTCGTGCACGCCGAGCGCCTCGCCGGGCACCCCGAGCGGCTGTGGCCCGACGTGCGTGAGCGCCTGGCGCGCGGTCGTGACATGGCCGCCACCGTCCTCGCCGGCGCTTACCACGACGCTGCCCGCCTACGCGGGGCGCTGCGGCGGACGTTCGAGGCGGTCGACGTGCTCGTCACGCCGACGCTGCCCTGCCGGGTCCCGCCCGTCGACACCGACCCCGTGCTCGTGGCAGGGCGACCCGAACCCGTCGTCCGAGCGATGACCCGCTTCACGAACCCGTGGAACCTCTCCGGTGTCCCCGCGGGGTCTCTGCCGGCGGGCACCGACGCCACCGGCGCGCCGGTGGGCGTGCAGGTGGTCGGACCGTGGTTCGCCGAGGCCACCGTGCTGTCCGTCATGGCCACGCTCGAGGAGCTGCGGGGCGGTCCTTGGCCGCTCGCCGCGCCCTGACCGACCTCCCGCAGCACGCCGTCGACGGACCCACCCCCGGTCCGGGGAACCGCTGCACGCACACTGGACGCCCGGACAGGTGCCGGGCACGTGTAGGTGCGAGACACGCCTTCCTGAGCGGTTAGGGTCACGCGGCCCCCGGAAACCGCCTTACCCGCCGTGGTGATGCTGCCATGCTCGTCGTGCGATCGTCCCGTCTCGTCATGCTCGCCGTGGCGCTCACCATGGCGCTCGTCCCCGTCGCGCCCGCGGCGGCGTCCAACGACCCCGCAGCCGAGACCGCGCTCCTCTCACTCCTCGACGGCGAGCGTGGGGCGCGTGGCCTGCCGGCGCTGCGCGTCTGCGACGACCTGCGGGCCGTCGCCCAGCGCTGGACCGAGCGGCTGACGGGCGAGCACCGCCTGTCGCACAACGCCGCTCTGCGTCACGAGGTGCGGGGGTGGCGCTCCCTGGGCGAGAACGTCGGCTACGACGCCTCCCCCGAAGGGGTCCACGCGCGCTACATGGCCTCCGACCGCCACCGCGGGCACCTGCTGTCCCCCGTCTTCTCCGAGATCGGCGTCGGCGCCGTCTGGACGGACGGTCGCCTGTGGGTTACCCAGGTGTTCCGTGAACCCGACGGGTCAGCGCCGTGCGCGCCCGTCGGGCCCGGCGACATCGCCACCGCCTGCCCGCACGCCCGCGTGCCCGAACCCGGCTTCACGGACACACGCGGCAACCCCCACCGGCACGCCATCGCCTGCGTCGTGTGGTACGGGATCGCCAACGGAGCCAGCGGTGGGCAGTACTCGCCGTCGCTGGCGGTGACCCGGGCGCAGATGGCCACCTTCCTCGCCCGGGTCATGGCCGTGTCGGGGGCGGCGCTGCCCGAGCCCCACGACCAGGGCTTCGCCGACATCGCGGGCAGCCCCCACGCCGACGCCATCAACCGGCTCGCCGCCCTCGGCATCGTCCAGGGGACCTCGGCGACGTCCTACGGACCTCAGCGCACGGTCACCCGCGCGCAGACGGCCGCCCTGCTCGTACGCACCGCCGAGCACATCACCGGCCGTGCGCTGCCGGCCTCCCGGGACTGGTTCCGCGACGACAACGGGTCGACGCACGAGCACGCCATCAACCGGGCTGCGGAGGCGTCCTTCCTGCGCGGCCTGGCCCCTGGGGTGTTCGGCCCTCAGCGCACCATGCGGCGTGACCAGACGGCCTCCTCCGTCGCCCGGCTGCTCGACGACCTCGTCGCACGCGGCCACCTGCATCCGCCCGCCTGACGCCTCACGCGCCGCGGGAGGGCCCGGGCGCCACGGTCGCGAGCTCGCCGGGCAACGACGCGAGCAGACCTTCACGGAGCGCCGCCGCCTCGGCGGCGGCGCGCGCGGGGGCGGGCCCGCCGTCCGCCTCGGACAGGAGGCGGTGCGCGAGCCAGCAAAGCGGTCGCGCGCCACAGCGGTCGGCGATCGCCAGCGCCTCGTGGGCCTGGTCGCGGGCGCGCGCCCCGTGCCCGACCGCCGCGTTCGCCGACGCGAGCAGCAGCAGCGAGCGGGCCTCGTGGCGGCGCAGCCCACCGTCGACCGCACGCCGGCGGGCCTGCTGGAAGAACGTCGCGGCGTGGACAGGGTCACCCTCGTGCAGCGCCACCTCGCCGGTCACCCATGCGAGCCGGATCGCCTGGCGGGGCGACGGCGCCTCGGCACACGCCTCGACCGCGGCCTGGAGCCGGGCTCGTTGCTCGGCGGGGCAGGCGCCGCGCGCGACCGCGTCGGCGACGAGGCTGATGGTGCAACCGGTGCGGCCCTCCCCCGCTCGCCCGTCCAACCGGCGCAGCGCCTCCCGGTCAGCCTCCTCTGCCTGTCCCGGCAGGCCGACCTGGCGGAGCAGGGACCCGCGCGTGACGCAGGCCGCCGCGGCCACGGGGGGTGGACCGGCGCTCGCGACGTCGAGGGCCGTCCAGGCTTCGCCGTAGCGGCCCATGGCGGTGAGCACCCAGGCGCGCCGCCACGCTGCCTCGAAGCCGCCCTCATTGGCGGCGACCCCGAGCGCCGCGCCGAGCTGACCGGCCAGAGCGAGTCCAGGGAGCCGTGGGGAGGGTTCCATGCCGCTCCTTGTTCCCCCGCGGCGGCGCGCCGACGCGGGCTGCGAACGGCGCGGGAGGCGGCCCCGAAGGGCCGCCTCCCGGTGGTGCGACAGGACTGGCGCTACATCATCCCGCCCATGCCGCCCATGCCACCCATGTCGTGGTCGTGGCCGCCACCGGCGCCGTCGCCCTTGGGGTCGGGCTTGTCGGCGATGAGCGTCTCGGTCGTGAGCAGCAGCCCCGCGATCGAGGCGGCGTTCTCCAGCGCCGAGCGCGTGACCTTCGCCGGGTCCGGCACGCCGAACTTCAGCATGTCGCCGTACTCGCCGGTGAGGGCGTTCAGCCCCTCGCCCTGCTTCATGCCACGCACCCGCTCGACGACGACCGAGCCTTCGAGGCCCGCGTTCGCCGCGATCCAGTACAGCGGCGCCGACAGCGAGGCGCGCACGATGTTCGCGCCGGTCGCCGGGTCGCCTTCGAGGTCGAGCTTCTCGAGGGCGCTGGCCGCCTGCAGCAGCGCCGTGCCGCCACCGGGGACGATGCCCTCCTCGACCGCCGCGCGGGTCGCCGACAGGGCGTCCTCGATGCGGTGCTTCTTCTCCTTGAGCTCCGTCTCGGTGGCCGCGCCGACCTTGACGACGGCGACACCACCCGACAGCTTCGCGAGCCGCTCCTGGAGCTTCTCGCGGTCCCAGTCGGAGTCGGAGTTCTCGATCTCACCCTTCAGCTGGTTGATGCGGCCCTTGATGTCGTCGTCGGACCCCGCACCCTCCACGATCGTGGTGCTGTCCTTGGTGACGGTGACCTTGCGGGCCTTGCCGAGCAGGTCGAGCGTGACGCCCTCGAGCTTGAGGCCGACCTCCTCGGAGATCACCTGGCCGCCCGTGAGGATCGCGATGTCCTGCAGCATCGCCTTGCGGCGGTCGCCGAAGCCGGGGGCCTTCACGGCTGCGGACTGGAAGGTGCCGCGGATCTTGTTCACCACGAGCGTCGCCAGGGCCTCGCCCTCGACGTCCTCGGAGATGATGACCAGCGGCCGGCCGGCCTGCATGACCTTCTCGAGCACCGGCAGCAGGTCCTGCACGGACGAGATCTTCTGGTTGGCGATGAGGATGTAGGGGTCGTCGAACACGACCTCCATCCGCTCGGCGTCGGTCACCATGTACGGCGAGATGTAGCCCTTGTCGAACTGCATCCCCTCGACGAAGTCGAGCTCCAGCCCGAAGGTCTGGGACTCCTCGACGGTGATGACGCCGTCCTTGCCGACCTTGTCCATCGCCTCGGCGATGACCTTGCCGATCTCGTCGTCGTTGTTCGCCGAGATGGCGGCGACGTGGGCGATCTCGTCCTGGGTCTCCAGGTCGCGTGCGCTCGCGCTGATCGCCTCCACGACCCGCTCCACGGCGACGTCGATGCCGCGCTTGAGCAGCATCGGGTTCGCGCCGGCGGCGACGTTTCGCAGACCTTCCTTGACCATCGCCTGCGCGAGCACGGTCGCCGTGGTCGTGCCGTCACCCGCGACGTCGTTCGTCTTGGTGGCGACCTCCTTGGCGAGCTGCGCGCCCATGTTCTCGTAGGGGTCCTCGAGCTCGATCTCGCGAGCCACGGTGACGCCGTCCTTGGTGATCGTCGGCGCACCCCACTTCTTGTCGATCACGACGTTGCGGCCCTTCGGCCCGAGCGTGATCTTCACCGCGTCGGCGAGCTTGTTCACGCCCTTTTCTAGCTTGCGGCGAGCGTCCTCGTGGAACGCCAGTTGCTTTGCCATGTGTGCCTCCTGGTGAAAGGGGTTCTACTGGTCGACGACCGCGAGGATGTCGCGGGCGGACAGGATCAGGTAGTCCTCACCGTTGTGGGTGATCTCGGTCCCGCCGTACTTCGAGTACACGACCGTGTCGCCCTCGGACACGTCGAGGGCGATGCGCTCGCCCTGGTCGGAGATGCGCCCGGGGCCGACCGCGACGACGGTGCCCTGCTGGGGCTTCTCCTTCGCCGTGTCGGGAATCACGAGACCGCTGGCGGTGGTTTCCTCCGCCTCGTGGGGCTGCACCACGACACGGTCCTCGAGCGGCTTCAGCGCAACCTCTGTGGCGGTCGCCATGCCGTCCTCCTTTGAAAGCTTCGGTGGCGAGTTGGCACTCGCCTCGGTTGAGTGCTAGCAGCGACGTTAGCAGTCGGGCGGGGGGAGTGCAAGCCCGCCTCCGGCATGTTCGCGCAGATCTTAGTCCACCACGCTAAAGCCGAAAGCTTACCTGAACATCGTCCCCTTCAGCGTCACAGGGTGTTATGTTTGTGGTGCTGCGGGTGCCACGGGGGCAACGGGGGCAACGGCGATGCGCTCGGATGACGAGCCAGCGGAGGTACGGCGTGACGGACTACCAACAGCGTCTCGGGGACCGGCTCCGCGCGATCCGGCAGCAGCAGGGTCTCACGCTCCAGCAGGTGGAGGAGATCTCCGGCGGCCGGTGGAAGGCCGTCGTCGTCGGATCCTACGAGCGGGGCGACCGCGCGGTGTCCGTCGCGAAGCTCGCCGAGCTCGGCGAGTTCTACAACGTGCCCGTGTCGGAGCTGCTGCCGAAGGAGGAGGCCGCGGCCGCCCCGGCCCCCTCCGGGGACCCGAGCAAGGTCATGCTCGACCTCCGGCGGCTCGCCCAACCCGACCTTGACCCTGACCTTCGGCCCGTGTCCCGCTTCGCCCACACCATCCAGCTGCAGCGCGGCGACTTCAATGGCAGCGTCCTGACGATCCGGGGGGAGGACCTGCGCGCACTTTCCGTCGTCTTCGGCACAGCACCCGAAGAGCTCGTCGACCGTCTCCAGGGCGAGGGGCTGCTTGCCGACGTGCGGTGACCGCGGCGACGCTCAGCGCAGCGCGAGCAGCCACGGTCCCCGGTCGGTGAATCCCCCCCGCCGGTAGGCCCGCATTGCCGGCGTGTTGTCCGCGCGCACGTGCAGGGTGACGCTCGGAAGACCCGCTTCGAGCAGCGAGGCCGCGAGCGCCCCGACGGCCTGGGAGGCGAGCCCCCGCCCCCGCCACGCCTCGTCGACGTACACGCCGGCCACCTGCGCCCCTCGCCGGCGGGAGTACAGGGGGACGTCGACCTTGCCGACGGCCTGACCGTCTCGCTCCACCACCCAGGTGGCGCCCGCCGCGATGCTGTCGTGCATCCGCGCGCGCACCGCGACCCGGCCGGCCCGCGAGATCGGGGGCCCCATGCGGTCCTCGACATGAAGGCGGCAGGCGAAGTCGGTAAGCCGGTCGAGCTCGCCGGCGTCGGCGAGGCGCAACCCGTGCATGCGGGAGGGGGCCGCCGGCGCGGTCGTCGCCATGAACCGCTGCTCGCGCGCCGAGTGGCGGCGGCGGAAGAAGCCCTGCGAGCTCGCGTCGAGCAGGGCGCGGCAGAGCTCGGCGTCGCCGAGCAGCACCCGCCAGTCGGTCCGTTCCGCGGCGCCGGCGAGGGCCGCGCCCGCGCCGGGGTCACCCGCGACGATCACCGACCCCGACACGCCGAGGTAGAGCACGCCGACCGGGTCGGCCGGCGGCCACACGACGAAGCGGGAGTGGTCCCCGCGGTCGAGCGCGTCGAGGAGGTGCTGGTGCATGAGCGGCTCGCAGGTGCCGCCGAAACCCGACTCGAGCAACGCGCGCAGGCGGTCGGCGTCGCCCCGGCGGAGGCGGGCCGCGCCCGGCGCGGTGGGGGCGCTCACCCGCGCGGCCCCGAGAAGGCCAGTCCGGGATCGGCGGCGACGTCGAGCGGCGAGCGCTCCCCGGCCACGAGGCGGTTCCAGCCCGCCGCGGCGATCATCGCCCCGTTGTCCGTGCACAGGCCGGGGGACGGCGCGAGCAGCCGCACCCGCGCCTGCTCGCAGGCCTCCGCCATGCGGGCGCGCAGCCGGCTGTTCGCCGCCACCCCACCCACCACCGCGACCTGCTCGACACCGTGCTCGCGTGCCGCGGCGAGGGTCTTGTGGACCTGCACGTCGACGATGGCCTCCTGGAACGACGCGGCGACGTCGGGGACGGAGATCTCCTGGCCGGCGCCCTGGCGCCTGCGCAATTCCCGCACCACGGCGGTCTTCAACCCCGACAGCGAGAAGTCGTAGTCGTCGCGCCGCAGCAGCGCGCGGGGAAAGGCGATGGCCTCCGGGTCGCCGTGCTGCGCGAGCCGGTCGATCTCCGGCCCTCCCGGGTAGTCGAGGCCGAGGAACCTCGCGATCTTGTCGTAGGCCTCGCCGGCCGCGTCGTCGATCGTGGCGCCGAGCGTCGTGAAGCCGCCGTCGACGTCGAGCAGGACGAGGCTCGTGTGCCCCCCGCTCACGACGAGCGCGACAACCGGCGGTTCGAGCAGTCCGTACTCGAGCTGCGCGGCGAAGACGTGGCCCTCGAGGTGGTTCACGCCGATGAGCGGCACGTCCTGGGCGAGCGCGAGGGACTTCGCCGCCGCGACCCCGACGAGCAGCGCGCCGATCAGCCCCGGCCCGACGGTGACCGCCACGCCCTCGATGTCGTCGTAGGTCGCTCCGCCCTCGACGAGGGTGCGGTCGAGCACCGGCAGGAGCAGCTCGAGGTGCGCGCGGGCGGCGATCTCGGGCACCACCCCGCCGAAGGGCCGGTGCTGCTCGACCTGGGAGCCGATGACGTTGGCCCGCACCGTCACGCCGTCGGCGACGAGGGCGGCCGCGGTCTCGTCGCACGACGTCTCGATCCCGAGCACGAGCATGTGCGGCGCTACCCCGCCGTGCCGTCGTCGCGCGACGGGTCGTGCAGCCCGATGCGGCCCTGCACCCAGGGGACGTGGAGGTCGGGCGCGCCGCTGGCCCCGCCCGGCTCCCCGAGACGCGCCGCCTGGACGGCCAGGCGCGCGGCCATCTCCTGACCCTGGAGGTCGTGCGCCCACATGACGAGCGCGTCCTCCCCCGTCTCCGCGTAGTACCCGGGACGCACCCCGACGGGCACGAACCCGAACGCGGCGTAGAGGCGCTGGGCGCCGCGGTTGGCCACCCGGACCTCGAGGGTGGCCGCGGGGGCGCCCGCCCGCCGCGCCTCGGTGAGCAGGGCGAGCAGCAGGCGGGTGGCGAGCTTGCGCCGGTGGTGGCGCGGGTCCACCGCGACCGTCGTCACGTGCGCCTCGCCGCCCTGGATCACCGCCTCCGGTGTGCGGGGCTCACCTCGCGGGACCGGCTCGAGGATGAGGCCCGCGTAGCCGACGACCTCCCGGCCGGGGCGCAGCTGCCCGAGCGCGCCGGGGCCCCGGCGGGGGGCGAGGGCGACGAGATAGCGGCGGGTGTCGCGGCGCTCGAGCTCGGCGACGAACAGCGCGGGCGACCACGGCCGCGGGTAGGCCCGGCGCTCGATGCCGAGCACCGCGCGCAGGTGGCGCCGCCGCATGGGCACGACGACGACGTCGTCGAGCGGGTGGCGCGTGAGCTGGGCGATCACGCGTGGGCCCCCGCGGCGCCCGCCGCCTTGCCGCCGAACAGCGCACCCCGCTCCTGCCAGTTCACCCGGGCGTCGGCCTGCCGCAGGTAGATCGGCCGGAGCTCCTCGGGGCGCCGGGTGTCCTCCCGCAGGAACCGCGGCAGCGCGAGCTCCACGAGGCACTTCGCGGACGGGTACGCGAGGGAGGGGGAGGTGCAGACCTCCGCACCGGCCGACTGCAGCTCGCCGGCCGCGGCGATCGCCCCGTCGCCCACGGCGAGCACGTCCTCCCGCATCGCCTCGACCTCGGCGGCCAGCTTCCCCGGGGCGCCGACCCGCAGCTCACTGACCCGTTGCACCCCGCCCGGAGCGCTGCGGTAGAAGCCCCAGAACACCTCACCCCGCCGCGCGTCGAGGACGCTGCACACGAGACGGCGCACGTAGCGGACGGAGAAGGCGAGCAGGTCGAGGGACGAAAGGCCGACCACCGGCAGGCTGCGGGCGTGGGCGAGCGCCTGCGCGGTTGCGATGCCCACCCGCATCCCGGTGTACAGGCCCGGCCCCAGGCTCACCGCGACGCCCGACACGGCACTGACGTCGACCGCGGCCTGGCGCAGGCAGAAGTCGACCGCCGGGGCGAGGAACTCGGCGTGGGCCCGCGGGCGCCCGAGCGTCGCCGCGGCGAGGACCTCATGCTCGGTCGCGAGGCAGACGCTCGACTGCGGGGTGGACGTCTCCAAGCCGAGAACCAGCATGGTCTCGTGTCACGACTCCTCGTGTCGCGTCCACGGCAGGAGGTCGGCGGCCAGGCCGGAGAGGCGTCGTGCCCAGTCGTCGCCGTGGGGCCGCACCACGATACGCCGTGGCTCGCACACCGGCAGCACCCCGCCTGCGCTGGTCACCTCCTCGACGCGCAGCTCGATCACGAGGTGCTCGGCGGGCAGCAGGGGCGCCATCGCGTCGCCCCACTCGATGAACGTCACGCGGGAGCCCTCGAGCGCGTCCTCGTAGCCGAGGTCGGCGACCTCGCTGAGCGCGTCGAGCCGGTAGATGTCGAGGTGCAGCACCGGCACGCGTCCCGCGTACTCACGGCGGAGCACGAAGGACGGGCTCGTGACCCGCTCGGTGACCCCGAGCCCGCGGGCCGCGCCCTGCACGAAGCAGGTCTTGCCGGCGCCGAGCTCGCCGGTGAGCGAGACGATGTCGCCCGGGCGCAGCGTACGCGCGACCGCCTCGGCGACCGCCTGCGTATCCGCCGGAGTGGCGGTGACGAGCTCGACGAGCTGACTTGGCTCGGGCACGCGCGCCAGCATCGCACCCCGGCGGCCGGTGTGCCCGACTATCGTGACGGCGCCCGGCCGGACCGGAGGAGCGATGGCAAAGACCCGCCTCGACGCGCGCGACGACGGCGTGCGCCTGCTCACCCTCACCGACCCGGATCGCCGCAACGCCATGGGCCCGCAGATGGCCGCCGAGCTCGTCGCGGCATGCGAGCGGCTCCAGGCCGACGCGCGGGCGCGGGCGCTCGTGGTCGCCGGGGAGGGGCCGGCCTTCTGCGCGGGCGCGGACCTGCCCGCCCTGTTCGGCGATCCCGAGCGCGGGATCGTGGACACCCACGACGAGCTGCGGCGCTACTACGCGGCCTTCCTCGCGGTGCGGGCGCTGCCCTTCCCCACCATCGCCGCGGTGCACGGTCCCGCCGTCGGTGCGGGACTCAACCTCGCCCTCGCCTGCGACCTGCGCGTCGCCGGCCCCAGCGCGGCCTTCGGCGCGACGTTCGCGCGCATCGGCCTGCACCCGGGGGGCGGCTGCACCTGGTTCCTCGTCGAGGCCCTCGGCGCCCCTCGCGCGCTGCGCACGCTGCTGCTCGGGGAGACGCTCGACGCCGAACGGGCCGTCGCCTGGGGGCTCGCGGAGGGGCCCGTGGCGGAAGCCCGCGAGGAGGCGCTCCATCTCGCGGACCGGATCGCCGCCGTGGACCCCGGCCTCGCGCGCCACATCAAGCGCGGCGTCGGCGTCGCGGTGGAGACCCGCGACCTCGGTGCGGTCCTCGAGTACGAGGCATGGGCGCAGGCCGCCTCCGCGTCCTCCCCGACGCTGCAGGAGTGGGTGGCGCGGTTCCGCAGGGACTGACCGCCTGCCGGTGTCGGGACTGCGTCATCCCGGAGATGACGCAACCCCGACACCCCGCGGCGCCGCCGGCTCAGCGGGCGGCGCGCGGGTCGGCGGGGAACCCGGGGATGCCGGTGGCGTGACGGACGCCGGCGCGGATCGCCCCGGCGACGGCCTGCGCGCCGAGGTGGGCCACGAGGTCCACGGTCGCCGGCACCCGCTGGGTGGCGAGCAGGAAGAGCGCGTCCCCGTCGAACGTCGTGTGCGCCGGCGTGACCGCCCGGGCGATGCCGGAGTGAGCGAGGTCGGCGGCGCGCACCGCGTCGGGCTTGGTGAGCCGCGCGTCGGTGACCAGGCAGCCGATCACGGTGTTGCCGTCGGGCGCCTCGTCGGCCACCGCCGGCGCCTCGGCGGTGTCCGGCGCGGTGGGCGCCCAGCCAAGTGGGAAGCGCGCGACGTCGTCGGGCGCGCGGCTGCCGGCGAGCACCGCGCCCTGCTCGTCGAGCACGTCGCCGAGGGGGTTCACCGCCACGAGCGCGCCGACGGTCACGCCGCCGCCCCGCGCCACGTCCCAGCCCTGCCCCCCCTTCGACCCGTACCGGATCCCCGCAGCCTTGCCCACCGTGCAGCCGGCGCCGACGCCGACCGAGCCCATCGGGGGGTCGTCCTCGGTCGCCGCCTCGCATGCGGCCCAGCCCGCGTCGCGGCCCGGGCGGGGTGCGCCGGGCTCCCGGAGGTCGAACACGATCGCCCCGCCGACGATGGGGATGCGGGCGACGGTCTTGTCGTAGCCGATGCCGCGCGCCTCGCACCAGTCGACGACCCCGTCGGCCGTTGCGAGGCCGAACGCGCTGCCACCCGACAGCACGATCGCGTGGCACTCCCGCACGCTGCCCGTGGCGCCGAGCGCGGCGACCTCTCGGGTGCCCGGCGCCCCGCCGCGCACCGCCGCCGCCCCGAGCGCGCCGCCGGGCGCGACGATGACCGTGCAGCCCGTGTGATGGGTCGCGTGCGTCCAGCACCCGACCCGGACCCCGTGCACCCCCAGCGCCACGGTCAGGCGCCTGTGCCGGGACGCGGTCGCGTCTTCATCGCGCGTCGGGGAGGGTGAGGACCCGGCGGGCGAAGGCGCGCAGGTGCGCGGTCACCGCCTCGTGCGCCTCGAGGGGCGCCATGTGCCCGACGCCCTGCAGCTCGACCAGGCGCGCGTCGGGCAGCAGCTCCGCCAGCTGACGCGCCCCCGAGGGGGGCGTGAGGCGGTCGAGGTCGCCGGAGATCACGAGGGCCGGCACCGACACGCCGCGGGCGGCGTCGGTGAGGTCGAGCGAGGTGAACGCGGGGATGAGCGCCGCCCGCACCGCCGACGGACAGCCCATCGACAACCGCTCGGTGAACGCGACGTGCGCGGGTGAGGCGTTCGGCGACAGGGAGATCGCGCGGATGAGCAGGAACGTGAAGTCGCTCGGGCGTGCCCCGAGCGGTCCGGGCATCCCGACGAGGCGGGGCAGCAGCGCGTCGGCCACCGCGGGCAACGCGTTCGTGGCCACCGCCGCGGCGCCGCCGAGGACGCCGCCGATGATGTCGGCTCCCGACGTGCTCACGAGCGCGAGCCCCGCGACACGGGGCCCGAGCAGCTCGCCGTGTTCCTTCGCGAGGGCGAGCGCGCTCATCGCCCCCAACGAGTGACCGGCGACCACCACCCGCTCGCCGGGCGGCACGCACCGCTCGATGACGGCCGCGAGGTCACTCGCGAGCGCGTCCATGGTGTAGTCGCCCGTCTCGGCCTCCGCGCTCGCGCCGTGCCCGCGCTGGTCGTAGCTCACGACCCGGAACTCCTCGGAGAGGTCCCGGCGCTGGTAGTGCCAGGCGTCCTGGGTCATCGTGTAGCCGTGCGCGAGCACGATCGCCGGCGCGTCGTCGGGCCCGAGGATCTCGGCGTGCAGGCGGGTGCCGTCGGCCGCGGTCACCTGCCGGGGACGGCCGGTGACCGCCCTGGCGAGCTCGACCGCCTCGGGGTCGCTGCCGTCGCGCATGTCCGCGGCGGCCCGCCGCTCGGCCAGCCACCCGAGCACCGCCCCACCGGTGGCGGCGCCGGCGACGGCTGCGGTGGTGAGCAGTCTGCGGCCGGCCCTCATCCGCCGTCCACGTACACGCGGGGCACGCGTGGCCCGATGGTGCACACGACCTCGTAGCTGATCGTGCCGAGGAGACGCGCCCACTCCTCCGCGGTGACCCGTTCGCCGTCCTGGCTGCCGATGAGGCAGACCTCGTCGCCCGCCGCGCCCCCGTCGGGCCCGAGGTCGATCATGAGCTGGTCCATGGTCACCGTGCCGACCATGGGCACGCGGCGGCCCGCGACGAGGACCTCGCCGCGGTTGGTGAGGGCCCGCGTGACGCCGTCGGCGTAGCCGGCCGGAACCGTGGCGACGAGCGTGTCGCGCTCGGGGCTCCATCGCAGCCCGTAGCTGACCGGCTCCCCCCGCGCGACCCGCTTGACGAGGGCGAGCCGGGAGTACCACGTGAGCGCGGGGCGCAGCGGCGTCGAGCTGGCGAGGCCCGGGGCCGGTTCCAGCCCGTACACCGACAGGCCCGGGCGGACCATGTCGTAGTGGTCGTCGGGCAGGTGCAGGGTGCCTGCTGAGTTGCACAGGTGGACGAGCTCCGGACGCAGCCCGAGGGCGGCGGCAAGGTCGAGTCCCCGCCGGAACGCCGCGGACTGGCGGGCGATGTAGGGGTGGTCGGGCTCGTCGGCGACGGCGAAGTGGCTCCACAGGCCGACCGGGCGCAGCCACGCCGCGTCGCGGACCCGGCGCAGCGCGTCCTCCCAGTCGTCAGCCGGCACGCCGACCCGGCGCATGCCGGTGTCGAGCTTCACGTGGACGGCAGCGGGCGTCCCGCGCTCGGCCGCCGCGGCGTCGAGCGCGTCGGTGAACGCCGGGGTGTAGACGCTCGCGACGAGGCCGGCGTCGAGCAGCGCCCCCGCCGCGGCGGGCGGCGGCTCGGCGAGGACGAGCACCTGCGCGTCGATTCCCGCGTCGCGCAACGCGCGGCCCTCCTCGACGAGGGCGACGGCCAGCCAGTCCGCCCCGCCGGAGAGGGCGGCCCGGGCGGCCGGCGCGATGCCGTGGCCGTAGCCGTCGGCCTTGACGACGGCCATGAGGCGGGGTGCCGCCGCCTGCGCCTTCAGCGCGGCGACGTTCGCGCTGATCGCTGCGAGGTCGACCTCCACCCACGTGGGGCGCTGCCCGGGTGGAGCGGCGCGCGCGCTGCGGACACGCAGGTCAGACACGCTGGCGGCCTTCCGGCGGGGTCGCTGCTCGAGGTTCCCCCTAAGGGTAACGAACTGGCGGCCTTCGCTCGCACAACGGGATCTCGCCGGCGGGGCCGACGCCGAAGGTCCGCGCCGGCGGGGCCGACGCCGAAGGTCCGCGGGTGGATCACGTGGTGGTTGTCGGTCCAGTCCAGCGGGGCGTGGCAGCCGACGAACCGGTCGCGCGCACCTGCCCCGCGGCACCCGCCCTTGACGGTGAGCGGTAGCCAGCCATGGGAGGTTCCGTCGGAGCGGGGCGCGTGGCGCCCCGGGCGGCGACTACTGCCCCGTCTCCGAGCGCATGGCCGCGGGCACGGCGCCGGCGACGTCGAGGGCGGTGACGGAGCGCTCGCCCCGAGACGCGGCGAGCTCCCCCGCCAGGCCGTGCACGTAGACGGCGACCGCCACGGACTCGGCCTCCGGACGCTGTGCGAGCAGGGTCGCGACCATCCCGGTCAGCACGTCGCCGGTCCCGCCCGTGGCGAGGGCCGGGCCACCCGTCGGGTTGACCCAGACCCGCCCGTCGGGCGCAGCGGTGAGCGAGCCGGCGCCCTTGGCGACGACGACGGCGCCCCACCCCTTGGCCCGCTCCGGCACGAGCGTGGCCCGCCGCGCCCAGGCCTCGTCCCTCCCGCCGGGCAGCAGGCGGGCGAGCTCCCCGGCGTGAGGGGTGAGCACGAGCAGCGTCGACGCGTGGTCGGCGAGGGTGTCGGGACGGGCGGGGTCGGCCTCGGCGCTGAACGCGTTGATGCCGTCGGCGTCGAGCACGAGGGGCACGTCGACCTCGGCGACGACCCGGCGAACGAGCGCCACGGCCGCCTCGGAGCGCCCGAGACCCGGCCCGACGGCGAGCGCGTCGGCCCCCTCGAGCGCCGCGGCGAGCCGCGCGAACGCCGCGTCGGGGTCGTCGTCGGGCAGCGCCGCGGTGAGCGCCTCGGGGACCGCCGGAGCGACGAGGGGCAGGACCGCCCCGGAGGTCGCGAGGGTGACGAGACCCGCCCCGGCGGCCATGGCGCCACGTGCGACGAGGGCGGCGGCGCCGCTCATGCCCGCGGACCCGGCGAGCGCGACGACGACCCCGCGCGTGCGCTTGTGAGCGGTCGGCTCGAGACGGGGCAGCAGGGCGGCGACGTCGGCCCGTTCGAGCACGGTGGCGACCGGGGCGTCCGCGCCGTCGGCGATGCCGAGGTCGCCGAGGACGAGCCGGCCGCAGTGGCCACGGGCGGGCCACAGGTGCAGGCCGCGCTTGTGCGCGCCGAGGCTGACGGTGAGGTCGGCGCGCACCGCCTCGCCCGGCACCGCGCCCGTGTCCGCGTCGACTCCCGTCGGCACGTCGCAGGCGACCACGGCCATGCCGCCGCTGAAGCTCGCGGACCGGTTGAGCTCGCCGACCGCCGAGCGGTAGGGCTCCCGCGGCTGCCCGGACGCGCCGGTGCCGAGCAGGCAGTCCACCCCCACGTCGGCGCCGGCCAGCGCCGCTCCGACGCTGGCGACGAGCCGTCCACCGGCGGCGTGGTAGCGCGCGAGATGCTCCGCGGCGTCGGGGGAGAGGTCCCCGGCCCCGCCGACGAGGCAGACGCGCGGAGCCGCCCCCGCGTCGAGCAGCCGCCGCGCGGCGGCGAGGCCGTCCCCGCCGTTGTTGCCGCGCCCGGCGAGGATGCCGACGCGCAGTCCGTAGCCGCGACCGCCGACGTCGACGACGCCCCGGGCGAGGTGGCCCGCCGCGCGTTCCATGAGCGCGCCGCCGCTCACCCCCCGCGCGAAGGCACGGCGGTCCATCTCCCGGACCTGCGCGGGAGTGTAGAGGGGGATGCTCACCGGGCGCCCTCGCCGGAGCGCCCCTCCGCGACGGCGTGGGCGATCGCGAGCTGCCCGCTCGTCGTCAGCGACACGTGCACCCGCTCGACGCCGAGACGCTCGGCGACCGCGGCCGCGCCGTCGTGAAGCACCACCTCGGGTTTGCCGAGCGGGTCGGAGCGCACCTCGATGTCGCGGAACGCGAAGCCGCGCAGGCCGGTGCCGAGCGCCTTGGCCACCGCCTCCTTCGCCGCGAACCGGGCTGCCAGCCCGCCCACCCTGAGCTCACCGCACCGCGACGTGCAGCTGACCCGCTCCGTCTCGGTGAACAGCCGCGCCGCGAGACCGGGCGTCCGCCGCAGGGCCGTGCGCATCCGGGCGATCTCCAGGGCGTCCACGCCCACCCCGACGACGCCCACCGCGTCACTCGACGGTGACGGTCTTGGCGAGGTTGCGGGGCTGGTCGACGTCGCGGCCGAGCCGTGTGGCGATGTGGTAGCCGAGCAGCTGCAGGGGCACGACGGTGAGCACGGGGTAGAGCAGCTCGTGGACCTCCGGCACGTAGATGACGTGGTCGGCGTGCTCCTTGATCTCCGTGTCACCCTCGGTCGCGATCGCCAGGACCACCGCGCCGCGGGCTTTGACCTCGGCGATGTTCGACACCATCTTCGCGCGCACGTGGCCGCGGGTGGCGAGCGCCACCACCGGCCCGCCCTCGTCGATGAGCGCGATGGGGCCGTGCTTCATCTCCCCCGCGGCGAACCCCTCGGCGTGGAGGTAGCTGATCTCCTTGAGCTTCAGCGCTCCCTCGAGCGCGATCGGCAGGCCGACGTGGCGGCCGATGAACATGACGTAGCGCGCGTCGGCGAACTCGGCGGCGAGCTCGGCGACGGCCGACTCGGACTCGAGCACCTCCTCGATGAGCGATGGCAGGGCCGCCATCCGCGCGAGCTGGTCGCGGCACTCGTCGGGGAACAGCGACCGGCGCGCCTGCGCGAGGTAGAGCGCGAGGACGTTGAGGGCGACGATCTGCGCGACGAAGGTCTTCGTCGCGGCCACGGCGATCTCCGGACCGGCCCGGGTGTAGAGGACCGCGTCGGCCTCCCGCGCGAGCGCGCTGCCGACGACGTTCGTGATCCCGACGACCTTCGCCCGCTGGTCGCGGGCGTGCGCGGCGGCGGCGAGCGTGTCGAGCGTCTCACCGGACTGGCTGATCGCGACGACGAGCGTCGAGGGCGACAGGATCGGGTCGCGGTACCGGAACTCGCTGGCGATCTCGATCTCCACGGGGATGCCCGCCCAGTGCTCGATGGCGTACTTGGCGACCATGCCCGCGTACGCGCTCGTCCCCGTCGCGATGATCGCCACCTTGTCGAACGTCCGGAAGTCGTCGGGGTGGATGCGCAGCTCGTCGAGCCGCACGCGCCCCTCGGCGTCCGTGCGCGCGAGCAGGGTCTCCCGCACGGCCCTCGGCTGCTCGTGAATCTCCTTCAGCATGAAGTGGGGGTAGCCCTGCTTCTCGGCGGCGTCCACGTCCCAGTCGACCTTGCGCCGGTCACCCTCCGCGGGGTTGCCGGCGGCGTCGGTGACGGTGATCCCTCCCGGGACGAGGACGGCGACCTGGTCGTCGAGCAGCGCCTCCACCTCCCGGGTGTGGGCGATGAGCCCCGTGGCGTCGCTGCACAGGAGGCTGGCCCCGTCGGCGCGGCCGAGGATCAGCGGCGCGCCCCGGCGGGAGGCGACGATCACCCCGGGCTGCCTGCGGTCGACCACGGCGATCGCGAAGGCGCCCTCGACCCGCGCGAGCGCCGCCCGCACGGCCGCCGCCAGCGCGCCCCCCGGGGTGTCCCCGACGCCCTGCGCCGCCCCTCGCCGCTCGTCGTGGAGCGCGGCGATGAGCTGCGCGAGCACCTCCGTGTCGGTCTCCGACGTGAACTCGCTGCCCGCGGCGGCGAGCTCGGCCTTCAGCTCCGCCCAGTTCTCGATGATGCCGTTGTGGATGACCGCGATGTCACCGGCCATGTCGAGGTGCGGGTGAGCGTTGCGGTCGCTCGGCTCACCGTGGGTGGCCCACCGCGTGTGGCCGACGCCCGTGGTGCCCGACACCTGCTGCCCGTCGAGGGCGCGCCGGAGCTCGGTGAGCTTGCCGGCGCGCTTCACGACCCGAAGGCTCGGCTGGGCGGCACGCGACACGACCGCCACCCCGGCCGAGTCGTAGCCGCGGTACTCGAGCGTGACGAGCCCGCGCAGGAGGACCGGCAACGCCTGCTCGGGACCCGTGTAACCGATGATGCCGCACATGCCTACGGTCCTGGCACCTTCCTCGCGGGCGTCCGGCCGCCCTGCCGCTCGCGCCTCATCGTAGCGACCGGCACGGGCGGCGACCCGTCCTACGAGTCAGTGTCGGTGTCGGTGTCCGTGTCGGTCCCGGCGTCGGTGCCGGTGCCTTCGACGTCCTCGGTCTCCGCGCCGCCCTCGTCGTCGGGAAGCGGCTCGTCGGGCGTCTCCTGGCCGAGCGGCGGGAACACGAGCGGCCCGTCGACCTCGTTCGGGTCGAGCTCGCCCGGCTGGCCGCCGAGGTGCGGCCCGACGCGCGCCTCGGGCGCCCGCTCGTTGTTCATGTGCTCGCGGATGAAGTTGAGCGCGATGCCCGGGTCGAAACGGTCGCACATCTGCCGGCGCTCCCAGGCGACGAACGCGAAGTTCTTGTCGTCGTCGAGGGGCTGGTTGTAGGGCGCGACGACGATCTCCTGGTCGCCGTCGTCGATGCGCTCCTGCGCGAACTCCTTGAGGGCGGCGATGTCGTCGGGGTCGGCGCCCTCGTCGTACCACATGACGACGTAGCCGTGCTCGAGGTTGTGGGTCGTCACGCGCTCGTCGACGTACTCGTCGTACACGCCGGTCGCCACGACGCTCGCGATGTGCTGCCCCGACGTGGTCGGCAGGTGGTCGTAGACCCCCTCGGGCGGGTTCGCCGCGAGCTCGCCCTCGCCGAAGTGGCCGGCGCCGAGCGGAGGCATCTCCTCGTCGGTCGTGCAGCCGAGCTCCTCGAGGCGCGCCTGGGCGGCCTCGATCAGCTCCTGCTCGGCGCGGCGCTCCTCGATGTTCTGCCAGACGAAGTAGCCGACCGCGCCGATCAGCAGCAGGCCGACGAGCAGGTACGCGCCCATGCGCTTGCGTCGGGCGGCTGCCGCTGCGGCGCGCTCCGCCTCGAGGCGTTGGGCGCGCCGTGCCTTCTGTCGTTCGCGCTTGCTCTGGGCCTCGTCGGGTGACTGCTCGTCGGACACGGTGACGTTCGTCCTCTCTGTGGTCGCAGCAGGCGCGCGCGGCCCGTCGCGGGTCGTGGCGGGGCTCGCAGCCCGTGGCTGCGCCCGCCGGCAACATGCCCGCCAGTCTAACGACCGCGATCGTCGGATGGCTCCGCCGGGCGGCCCCCCACGACGACGACCGTGGCCTCCTCGCCGGGACGGGGCGGGCGGCGGGCCGCGAGGTAGCCGAGGTCGACGAGGGCGGCGATGGCCGCGCCCGCGCCCGCGCCGGCGTCGAGGTCGGGCCCCGCGACGGCGACGACCCCGCCGGCCGACGCCACGCGCACCCCCGCGCCGCCGACCCGTCGCGCCGCGCCGGCGGCCCGCTCGAGGTCGGCAGGGTCGACGCCCGCGGCCACCGGGCTCGCCGTCCCGAGGGTGTCCGCCAGCGCGCCGCGCCCGCGCCGGAACAGGTCGTCCTCGGGCCGGCGGCGCAGCAGGCCCGCGCCGGCCCGCTCGTCGGCCTCGTAGACGTAGCCCCGCACGACCACGACCGGGACCCCGTCGGCCTTGCGCCGCACGAGGTCGGCGGCGGCCGCGAGCTCGTCGGCGACAGCCACGCAGGTCGCCTCGAGGCGGTTGCCGTGGCGGTCGACGCCGCCCCGCTCGTCACGGAGCGGGTGCAGGCCCGCCACGCCGATGGCGACGTCGGTCACGCCGGTCCGCCACGGACGCCCGAAGGTGTCGGCGACGATCACCGCGACCTCGACCCCGGCCACCGCACGCAGGCCGGCGCGCAGCGCCCGGGCGCTGCGGTCGGGGTCGGCGGGCAGGCGCAGGAACGCGCCCCCGGGGACGTTGGAGGCGTCGATGCCCGCGTTCGCGCACACGAGGCCGTGGCGGGTCTCCACGACGAGCGCCCCGGGGGCGTCGACGACGACGCGGGCGGCCTCCGCGCGCGCGAGCCGGCGGCGGGCCGCGGCGCGGTCCTCGCCGGGCCGCGCCCACAGCAGCGCCCCCTCGGCCTTGCTCACGACCTTCTGCGCCACGACGACGACATCGCGGTCGCGCAGGTCCGCGCGGGCCGCGACGAGCGCGGCGAGGTCGTCGCCCGCGCTCACCTCGGGCAGGCCGCTGACGGGCAGGACGGTCAGCACAGCGCGAGAGCGGCCCGGGCGACGTCCTCGGCGACCGCGGGGGTACGCATGATCGTGTCGGTCACCGCGACCCGCAGCCCCCTGGCCTCGAGTGCGGGCGCCGCGCCCTCGTCCGCACGGTCCATCACCCACCCGTCGAGGAAGTCGGCGTAGAGGCCCGCCACGCCCGCCGCCGAGGTGCCCGCGCCGGCGGCGGGCAGCAGCCGGTCGGCCATGCCCCGCACGACCCTGCCGCCCACGATGGGCGACACCCCCACCACCGTCGGGTCGACGAGCGCGTCGCGGATGCCCGGCACGGCGAGGATCGTGCCGATCGACACGACGGGGTTGGAGGGGCAGAGGAGCACCGCGTCGGCCGCGGCCATCGCCTCGAGCACGCCGGGAGCCGGGCGCGCGGCATCGGCACCGTCGAGGCGGACCGCGGCGACGCGCGGCTCGCCACGCTCGCGGATCCACCACTCCTGGAAGTGGAGGTCCCGCCCGTCCGCCGTGCGGATGCGCGTCGCCACGGTGTCGTCGGTCATGGGGAGCAGCCGAAGCCCGAGTCCCCAGGCGGCGGCGATGGCCGCGGCGGCCTCGCTCGGCGTGCCGCCACCGGCGAGGATCTCCGAGCGGACGAGGTGGGTGGCGAGGTCGCGGTCGCCGAGGGTGAACCAGTCGGGGCGCCCGTAGCGCTCGCGCAGCTCCGTGCTCACCGTCAGCGTCTCGCCGGCCCGGCCCCAGCCCTGCTCCGGGTCCGCGCCACCGCCGAGGGTGTAGCAGATCGTGTCGAGGTCGGGGCTGATCCGCAGGCCGTGCACGACGAGGTCGTCGCCGGTGTTGGCGACGACCGTGAGCGCCGACGGGTCAACCACCCGCACGAGCCCGGCGAGAAACCGCGCTGCGCCGATGCCTCCGGCGAGGGCGACGACCTGCATCGCCGCGGATCCTATCCGGCACCCGAGGTGGCAGGCGACGGGCGGACGCCGAGGTGCTGCTGTTGCTCAATGAGCGAAACATGTAGCGTTGTCGCGTACTGCCTACCGCCCATCGGCCGGGAGCCATGAACTTCTTCCTCGAGATCGTCACCAGAGTCGAGTTCATCGTCGCGGTCGTCGTCATCGTCGGCGGCACCCTCGCCATCCTGCTCGTGCAGCGCCGCAAGGCGCGGGCGGCGCGCGCGGACCAGCGGCCCGCGCTCCAGCCGGTGCCGGTGCCCACGGCCGACGACGAGCACGTCGCGGTCCCCGTCGCGAGCGCCGACCATCCGCGGGTGACGTTCGCGGACGTCGCCGGCCTCGACGACGCGATCGCCGAGCTGCAGGAGGTCAGCGAGTACCTCGCGGACCCGGACCGCTTCCGGCGCCTCGGCGCCGAGCTGCCCAAGGGCATCCTCCTGCACGGCCAGCCCGGCTGCGGCAAGACGCTGCTCGCCCGGGCGCTCGCCGGCGAGACCGGCGTGCCGTTCTTCTCCGTGTCGGCGTCGAGCTTCGTCGAGAAGTACGTCGGTGTCGGCGCCGCCCGGATCCGCAAGCTGTTCGAGCAGGCGAAAGCGGCCGCGCCGTCGATCATCTTCATCGACGAGCTCGACGCCCTCGGCAGCCGCAGCAGCTCCGAGGCGCAGGGCGAGCGGGAGTTCGACCACTGCCTGAACCAGCTGCTCGTCGAGATGGACGGCTTCGCCGGCACCGCCGGCGTGCTCGTCGTCGGCGCGACGAACCGTCCCGAGCTCGTCGACCCGGCGCTCATCCGCCCTGGCCGGTTCAACCGGAGCATCGCCATCGACCGGCTCGACCGCGACGGGCGCGAGCAGGCGCTGCTGCTCCACGCCGGGAAGCGCCGGGTGTCACGCAACGTCGACTGGACCGAGGTCGCGAACCAGACCGCGGGGCTGTCCGCCGCCGACCTCGCCAACCTCGTGAACGAGGCGGCGCTGCTCGCCGCCCGCCGCCACCACCCGCTCGTGTCGGCCGACGACGTCGAGGAGGCCATCACCCGCGTCCACGCCGGCCTGCGCCGCCCGCGGATGCTCAGCGAGGAGGAGAAGGAGATCGTCGCCGTGCACGAGGCGGGTCACGCGCTGCTGTCGCTGCTGCTGCGCGGCGCGAAGCCCCCCGCCCGCGTCTCGATCGTGAGCCGCAGCGGCGCGATGGGCAAGTCGTTGTGGGCCACCGACGACGACCAGATGATCCTCACGAAGCGCCAGCTGCTCGCCCAGCTCATCCTCCTGCTCGGCGGCCGCGCGGCCGAGCTCAACACCTTCGGCGAGCCGAGCACCCGGGCCGAGGACGACCTCGAGCAGGCCGCCGCGGTGGGCCGGCGCATGGTCGAGCGCTGGGCGATGACCGGTCGGTTCGAGCTCGCCGGCGGCAAGAAGGACTCGGTCGCGCGGCAGTTCGAGGGCAGCGCCGGCGGGCAGGAGGTCCGCCAGCTGCTCGCGCAGGCCGAGCGGGCTGCCCGGGTGATCCTCGGCGACCACGCCGGCCGGCTGCGCCTCATCGCCGGGGCACTGCTCGAACGCGAGACACTCACCGCCGCCGAGCTCGACGAGCTCGGGCGGGGCGTGCCGCTCACGCAGGGCGTGCCCGAGCCCGTTCGGCGCCCGCTGCGGCTCCGGGGCGCGTAGCCCGGGGGACACGGTCCAGGGCCCCCGTGGCCGCTGGACCTCGATCGCCGCTCCCGATTCACCCACGGCACGACCGTATGCTGCGGCGAGCAGGAGGGGGGAGGTCACGCACATGGCGAGTCGCACCGCGCCGGGGGCACCCCGGCTGGAGCGCCGCTTCCGGCTGTCGGAGCGGGGCACGAGCGTGCGCACGGAGATGGTCGCGGGCGTCACGACGTTCATGACGATGGCCTACATCCTCTTCGTGAACCCGGCGATCCTCGGCACGCCCGGCCCCGCCGACGACGGGCTTGCGTTCCCTGCCGTGCTGACGGTGACCGCACTCGTGGCCGGTGTCATGACCATCGCCATGGGCGTCTTCACCAACTACCCCTTCGCGATCGCGAGCGGTCTCGGCCTCAACGCGGTGGTGGCCTTCCAGCTCGTCGGCGGGGAGGGCATGACGTACCCCGAGGCGATGGGCGTGGTCGTCGCCGAGGGGCTGCTGCTCACCGTGCTCGTGCTCGCGGGCTTCCGGGAGGCGGTCATGAACGCCATCCCCCTCGAGCTGAAGAAGGCCATCGGCGCGGGCATCGGCCTGTTCATCGCGATCATCGGCTTCGCGAACTCGGGCATCGTCATCCCCGGTCCGGGCGCCGGCGGCCCGGTGCTCGCCCGCGGCGACGTCGACTCGGCGCGCATCGCGGTGTTCGTCGTCGGCCTGCTCCTCACCGCACTCCTCGTCGCCCGCCGCACGAAGGGCGCGCTGTTGTTCGGCATCCTCGGCACGACCGTGCTCGCCACGGTCGTGAACGCCGTCGCCGGCGGCCGGCTGTGGGACGACGTCGGCGAGGGCGTCGCGCGGCTGCCCGAGCAGGTGCTCGCCCTCCCGGACTTCTCCCTGCTCGGTGCGTTCTCGTTCGGGTTCGTGCGGGTGGGCGCCGTCGCCGCCGTCCTCGCGGTGTTCACCCTCCTCCTCGCCGACTTCTTCGACACGATGGGCACCGCCATCGCCCTCGGCTACGAAGGCGGCTTCCTCGACGAGCGGGGCAGCCTTCCCCGTATGCGGCGCCTGCTCGTCGTCGACGGGATGGCCGCCGCGTTCGGCGGGGCCGCGTCGGCGTCGAGCGCCACCACCTACATCGAGTCGGCCGCCGGCATCTCCGAGGGCGGGCGCTCGGGTCTTGCGAGCGTCGTCACCGGCGTGCTGTTCCTCGCGGCGCTGTTCATCTCCCCGCTCGCAGGGGTGATCCCCCCGGAGGCGACCGCGCCGGCCCTCATCCTCGTCGGCTTCCTCATGATGTCGGTGATCCGCGACCTGCCGTGGGACGACTACAGCGTCGCCATCCCCGCCTTCCTCACGATGGTCGTCATGCCGTTCAACTTCTCCATCACCGACGGGATCGGCTGGGGGTTCATCAGCTACACGGTCATCCAGCTGGCGCTCGGCAGGTGGCGCAACGTCCACCCCCTCATGGCGGTATCGTCGCTGTTCTTCTTCGTCTACTTCGCCCTCGACCCCATCCGTCGCCTCGTGGGGCTGGGTTGAGAGGAGCCTGACCGTGACCACCGCCGTCGACGCCGTGCGAGCTGCGCGGTGAGCGCCGTCCCCCCGTCCCCGCCCGGCTACGGGGCGGCCCCGTCGTCGGAGTCCCGCAACTGGGCCCTCGCCGCGCACCTCTCGGCGTTCGTCGTGTTCCTCGGGCTGCCGCTCCCCTTCGTCGGTCCCCTCGTCGTGTGGCTCGTCCGCCGCGACAGCGACCCCTACGCGAGCGCGCACGCGAAGGAGGCGCTGAACTTCAACCTCACCGCGATGATCGCCTTCATCGTCGCGGGCGCGAGCCTGTTGCTGCTCATCGGCTTCCTGCTCCTGCCCGCCGTCGGCATCGTCTGGCTCGTGCTCGTCATCATCGGGGCGGTCAAGGCGAGCAACGGCGAGCTCTACCGCTACCCGCTCACCATCCGGTTCGTCACCTAGACTCGTCACCTCTGGAGCGGGGTCGCCCTCAGGACGGCGAGCAGGCGCGCGACCTCGTCCGTCACCGCCTCCCGTGCCGCGCCGAGGTACGCGCGGGTGTCTACGACGTCCGGATGGGCGTCCAGGTAGGCGCGGACCGCCCGGGTGAACGCGTGGTTGAGGTGGGTGGCGATGTTCACCTTCGTGATGCCGGCCTCCACGGCCCGCGTGAGGTCCGCGTCGGCGACCCCCGAGGAGCCGTGCAGCACGAGCGGCACGTCGACGGCCTCGCGGAGCCGCGCGATGAGCGGGAAGTCGAGTGCCGCATCGCGGGTCGTCATCGCGTGCGACGTGCCGACGGCGACCGCCAGCGCGTCCACTCCCGTCGCGGCGACGAACCGGGCGGCCTCCTCGGGCTCCGTGCGGGCCCCCGGCGCGTGGACGCCGTCCTTGCCGCCGATCTCGCCGAGCTCCGCCTCCACCCACACCCCCCGCCGGTGGCAGGTCGCGACGACCTCGGCGGTCGCTGCGACGTTGCGGTCATAGGGCTTCCGGGAGGCGTCGAACATCACCGAGTGGAAGCCGAGGTCCACGGCCTCCGCGACGAGCTCCGCCGACTCGGCATGGTCGAGGTGGACCGCGACGGGCACGGCCGCGCGGTGACCGACGGCGAGGGTCGCACGGCCGAGCGGTTCCAGGCCCCCGTGGTAGGCGACGGCGTTCTCGCTGATCTGGAGCACCACCGGGCACGCCGCCCGGGCTGCGCCGGCGACGAGCGCCTCGGCGTGCTCGAGCTGGATGACGTTGAACGCGGCCACGCCGCCACCCGCCGCGGCGGCAGCCGCGACGATGTCACCGGTGGCGCGCAGGGGCATGCTCCGTATCCTCTCACGCGACGTCGAGGATGCAGGGAGGTGCCCGTGCCGCGCCGGCTCGTCGCGGGGGTCGACTCGTCGACGCAGGCGACCAAGGTCGTCCTCGTCGACGTCGACGACGGCGGACTCGTGGCCACCGGGCGCGCAGCGCACGAGGTCACCGGCGTGCACGGCGTCCGCGAGAGCGACCCGACGCGGTGGTGGGCCGCGCTCGGTGAGGCCCTCGCCATGGCGGGCCACGGAGCCGACGTCGCCGCGCTTGCCATCGGCGGCCAGCAGCACGGGCTCGTCGTCGCCGACGCCACCGGCACGCCGCTGCGCCCGGCGATCCTCTGGAACGACACCCGGGCCGCTGCGGAGGCGCGCGACCTCGTCGACGCGCTCGGCGGGGGCGAGGCGTGGGCCCAGGCGGTCGGCAGCGTCCCCGTCGCCGCGTTCACCGTCAGCTCCTGGGCGTGGCTGCGCCGCTACGAACCCGCGGTGGCCGACGCGACGCGCGCCGTGCGCCTGCCCCACGACTTCCTCACCGAGCAGCTGACCGGTCGGGCCGTCACCGACCGTGGCGACGCGTCGGGAACCGGCTGGTGGTCGCCGCTCACCGGAGCCTACGTCACCGAGATCCTCGACCTGCCGCTCGTCCGGCTCGACCCGGCGCCGCTGCCCGGAGTGGCCGCCTGGCAGCGTCCCGCAGGGGAGGTCACCGCCCAAGCCGCCGGCGCGACCGGGCTGCCGGCCGGCGCGCTCGTGGGTGTGGGCACGGGCGACAACATGGCCGCCGCCCTGGGCCTCGGGCTGCGCCCCGGCGAGCCCGTCATGAGCTTCGGCACGTCGGGGACCGCCTACGTCGTGTCGACGGCGCCGACGGCTGACCCGACGGGGGTGGTGGCGGGCTTCGCCGACGCCACCGACCGCTACCTGCCGCTGGCCTGCACGCTGAACTGCACGCTCGCGGTCGACCGCGTGGCCGCCTGGCTCGGCCTCGACCGTGAGGCGGTCGAGCCGGGAGGCGCCGTGGTCGTCCTGCCCTACCTCGACGGGGAGCGCACCCCCGACCTGCCCCACGCTCCCGGCACGATCACCGGGTTGCGCCACACGAGCACGCCCGGCCACATCCTGCTCGCCGCCTACGAGGGCGCTGTCTCCTCGCTGCTCGACGCGCTCGGGCGCGTCGAAGCGCTGTCCTCGCCGAGCGTCGCCGACGCACCGCTCCTGCTCGTCGGCGGCGGCAGCCGGGGGCGGGTATGGCAGGACGTCACCGCGCGGCTGTCGGGGCGGACGCTGCACGTGCCCGACGCCGAGGAGCTCGTCGCCCTCGGCGCGGCCGCGCAGGCGGCCGGTCTCCTCACGGGCGAGCGCCCCGACGAGATCGCGCGCCGGTGGGGGACCCGCTGTGGCCGGACCGTCGAGGCGCCGCCGCGCGACGAGGCGACGTGGGCGCGCATCCGGTCGGTGCGCGCCGGGCTGGAGGCCTACAACCACGCGCCGCCCGGCTCGCCGGCCGAGGGCTACACAACGGGGACGGCCTCCACCTGAGCGCCGAGCGCCCGAGCACGGTCCGGGTCGACGTCACCGGCGGTGGCCGCCTCCACCGACGCGGTGGCGGTCGCGACCCCCGCCCGCACCGCGTCGACGAGATCCGACGACGAGGCGAGACCGGCGACGAGGCCCGCGACGAGCGCGTCGCCGGCGCCGACGGGGTTGACCGGCGTCACCTTCGGCGCGCGCACGTGCACCGATGCCCCACGGGCGTGGAGCACCGCACCATGGCGGCCGACGGTGACGAGCGCCGCTGCGGGACCGCGGCCGCACAGCGACCGGGCAGCCGCCACGGCGTCGGGCAGCGCGGCCTCGTCCTCGACGGCGACGTGCTCGACCGCGGCGCCGCCGAGCAGCGCCCGGGCCTCTTCGATGTTCGGCGCGACGAGGTCGGGGCGCTCGGCGAGCGCTTCGCCGAGCGCCGTCGCCGACGTGTCGACCACGACCGTCGCCCCGTGGGCGTGGCCCCCCCGCACGAGGCGCGCTGCACCGTCGGGCGGGCTTCCCGCGGGCAGGCTTCCGGAGACGACGAGGATCACGCCCGGGGCGAGCAGCCGCTCGACCGCCGCCTCCAGGCGCGCCCAGTCACCCGACGCCACGGTGGGGCCGGGCTCGTTCAGCACGGTCGCCGCGCCGTCACCGGCGAGGACGGTGACGCACGACCGCGTCTCACCGTCCACGAGGACGGCATGCAGTTCGATGCCGGCGTCGGCCGCGAGCCCGCGCAGCGCGACGCCGGTGTGGCCGGCGACGAAGCCCACGACCGGCGCTTGTACGCCGAGGCGCGCGAGCGTGCGGGCGACGTTGAGCCCCTTGCCGCCGGCGCGGACCTCCGCGCGGTACGCGCGCTCGACGGCGCCCACACGCAGCGTCTCCACGTGCACCGTCCGGTCGACCGCCGTGTTGGGGCACACGACGACCATGCCGCTCACCTCGGCCACCCCGGCGGGGCACCGACCGGCGCCTCCATCGGGCCCTGGACGGTGACGGAGTCGGCGGCGACGAGGCAGCCGAGCTCGGCCGCGCGCAGCGGCGGGGCGCCGGCCATGGTGGCCGCCAGGTAGGTGCCGACGAAGTGGTCCCCGGCACCCGTCGGATCGACCTCCGTCCGCCTGGGAGGGGCCAGCGGCGTGCAGCCGTCGCGTGTGTGCACGACGACGCCCTGTGCTCCGCGGGTCTCGCACACGACCGCGCCGTTGGCCGCGAGCTCCTCCGCGGTGAGCTCGAGCGCCGCGAGCTCCCCGCTGCTCGGCGTGAGCAGTGCGGCGGCGCGGGCGACGCGCCGCACGTCGCGGAGCGCACCGTCGCCGGCTTCCGGGCGCACGTTCGGGTCGAGGCTCACCCGGCCCCCCGCGCGCGTGACGGCGTCGACCGCGATCAGCGCCGCCTCCCGCAGACCGGGTGCGAGAGTCAGGGTCGACCCGGACACGTGCAGCCACCCCGCCGTCGCCGCTGCTGCCCGCACGTGCTCGGACGGTACGCCGTCGGCTGCCGTGCCGGCGATGTGGAAGATGAAGTCCCGCCCGCCGGTCTTGTCGTAGGCGACGAAGGCGCAACCGGTCGGGGAGCAAGGGTCGATGCGCACACCGGCCACGTCGACGCCGTCGCGGCGCAGTCGGGCGAGGATCGCCCTGCCGAAGGCGTCGTCACCGACACCGCCGACGAGCTGCACCGCCGCACCGAGCCGCGCGGCCACCGACGCGACGATGGCCGGCGCGCCGCTCGGGTAGGGACCGAGGAAGCGTCCAAGGGCGCCGAGCGGGGCGCGCTCCGGCCGCATGATCTCGGCGAGGAGCTCCCCCACGACGAGCAGCCGGCTCACGGGGCTCACCGGCCGACGAGCTGCCTGGCGGTGCCCACGTCGGTGAGCAGCACGTCGACGAACCCCGCGCGCGCCGCACCGCGGATGGACGGGACCTTCGCGGTGCCGGCGGCAGCCGCGATCTTCGTGGGCACCCGCGCGAGCTGGTCGTGGCTGACGGCGAGGAACTGGTCGTCCCCGGGGAAGTGGACGGGGCAGCCGTCGGCGTCGAAGTAGCGCGTCGCGACGTCGCCCACCGCGCGCTCGAGCAGCTGCTCGTGGCGGGGCACCGGCGCAGGGCCGTAGTCGCCGAGCTCACGGGGCGGCGCGCCGATGCCGAACAGCGCGAGGGACGTCCGGTCCCACAGGGCGAGGGTCTCCGCCGTCTCACGGTCCTCCATGAGCGCCGCCCACAGCGTCGGACCGGGGTTGTACGGCGCGTGCAGGGAGCGGTGCGTTCCCTGCATCGTCACGGCGATGCGGCGGGCGATCTCGTTGCTCTGGAAGTACTCCTGAGGCTGGTTGGAGCCGCCGACCGCAGGGACGACGACCACACCGGGGGTCGCCGGCAGGCGCTGCTGCGCGACCTGCCACATCGTCCTGCCCCACGAGGCGAGCAGGACGGACCCGGGCGCGAGCCCCGCGCGGGCGAGAGCCGAGCCGGCTAGGCCCGCCACCGCCAAGGTTTCCCGCTCCGACGGCGCGAGCAGGACCTCACGCACGCCGAGCGCGTCGGCGACCTCGCCGGCGAGCTCGCCCGGGACGCGCAGCGGGCGGACGGTGATCTCGACGAGGCCGGTGCGGCGCGCCTCGGTGAGCAGGCGGCTCACCGTGGACCTGCTGACCTGCAGACGCTCGGCTATCTCCCGCTGGGACCTGTCCTCCAGGTAGTAGAGGCAGGCGGCCAGGTACATCGCGCCCAGTGCGCCGTCCACGTCGGGGTCGCCCACCGTCCTCCCTCCCTCGCGAACGCCGACGGTCATGAAAAAAGGTGTAGCACGTTTGTGCAGGCGTCGGTACGGTCATCGTGGCCCCGCCAGGGAGCCGCCGGAGCTGAGGACAAGGAGCACCGATGGTGGCAAAGGCACGCGTTTGGGCGATCCTCCTCGCACTCGGCCTCGTGGCCAGCGCGTGCACGGGAGCGGGCACGGGGGGAGGCGCCGACCCGGGAGGGGACGCCGCCGAGGGCGAGGCCGGCGTGACCACCATCACCATCGCTGCGGTCAACAACCCGCAGATGCAGGACATGCAGGAGCTCACCGACCACTTCCACGACACGCACCCCAACGTGCGCGTCGAGTGGGTCGTCCTGCCCGAGAACCAGCTGCGCGACCGGGTCACCCAGGACGTCGCCACCCGCGGGGGCCAGTTCGACGTCATGACGATCGGCACGTACGAGACGCCGATCTGGGCCGAGAACGGCTGGCTCACCAACCTCGCGGAGAACACCGCCGACGACGACGAGTACGACGTCGAGGACATCATCGAACCGATCCGCGACGCGCTGTCCTACGAGGGCGAGCTGTACGCCGTGCCCTTCTACGGTGAGTCGTCGTTCCTCATGTACCGCACGGACCTGTTCGACCAGGCCGGCCTGGAGATGCCCGAGCGCCCGACTTGGGACCAGGTCGCCGAGTTCGCCCGCCAGCTCCACGACCCGGCCAACGACGTGTACGGCATCTGCCTCCGCGGCCTGCCGGGCTGGGGTGAGGTCTTCGCGCCGCTCAACACGGTCGTGAACACGTTCGGGGGCCGCTGGTACGACATGGAGTGGAACGCCCAGCTGACCGAGGAGCCGTTCGTCGAGGCGGTCGAGTTCTACGTCAACCTCATCCGCGAGGCGGGTCAGCCGGGAGCGGCCAACTCCGGGTTCACCGAGTGCCTCACCACCTACGGCCAGGGCAACGCGGCGATGTGGTACGACGCGACGTCGGCGGCGGGGTCGGTGGAGAACCCCGAAGCGAGCACGGTCGTGGGGAAGACCGGCTACGTCTTCGCCCCGGTGAGGGAGACCGAGGCGGCCGGGTGGCTGTGGGCCTGGGCGCTCGCGATGCCCGAGACCTCACAGAAGAAGGAAGCCGCCTGGGAGTTCATGCGCTGGGCGACGTCCAAGGAGTACATCCAGCTCGTCGGTGAGGAGCTCGGATGGGAGCGCGTCCCGCCCGGCAGCAGGGAGTCGACCTACGAGATCCCCGAGTACCAGGAGGCCGCGGCGGCGTTCGCCGACGTCACCCTGGCGGCGATCAGCGAGGCCGACGTCGAGGACCCCGGCACCCAGGAGCGGCCCTACGTGGGCGTGCAGTACGTCAGCATCCCGGAGTTCCAGGACCTCGGGACCCGGGTGAGCCAGGAGATCGCCGCGGCCATCGCCGGTCGCCAGAGCGTGCAGGAGGCCCTGGAGAAGGGCCAGCGGATGGCCGAGGATGTGGCCGAGCAGGGCGGCTACCGCTAGCGGCCCTCCCGCGCGGCAGCAGGAGACGCCCGTGGCCACCGTCGACACGCCGGTCCGGACCGACACGCAGGCGCAGGGCGCACCCCGGCAGGACCCCCCCGCCAGCGGGCGGCAGCGCTGGGCGCGCCGCCTGCCCCTGCTGCCCGGTCTCGTCTACATCATCATCCTCACGCAGATCCCGTTCCTCTTCACGCTCTTCTACAGCTTCCAGCACTGGAACCTCTACCGGCCGGGTCAGCGCGGCTTCGCGGGGCTCGAGAACTACCGCTTCGTGCTCGGGAGCCCCACCTTCCGCACCGGCGCCCTCAACACCGTCGTGCTGACCGCGGGGGCGGTTCTCGTCGCCCTCGTGCTGGGGCTCGTCCTCGCGCTCCTGCTCAACCGCGCGTTCCGTGGGCGGGCGGTGGCGCGCACGCTGCTCATCACGCCGTTCCTCGTGATGCCCGTGGCGACGGCGCTGATGTGGAAGAACATGGTCCTGCACCCGGTGTTCGGGTTGTGGACCTTCCTCATGCGGCCGTTCTTCGGAACCGTGGACTGGGTGGCGCAGTACCCCATGGCGGCGATCATCGCGACGGTGGCCTGGCAGTGGACGCCGTTCATGATGCTCATCCTCCTCGCCGGCCTGCAGAGCCAGGACGAGGAGACGATGGAAGCCGCGCGCGTCGACGGCGCGGGGCCGCTGGCGGTCTTCCGCTACCTCACCTGGTCGCACCTGCGGCCCTACGCCGAGCTGGGCATCCTCCTCGGCTCGATCTTCATCGTCCAGACCTTCGACCCGATCTTCATCATCACGCAGGGCGGACCGGGGACGGCGACGACGAACCTGCCGTACTTCATCTACCTCCAGGCGTTCCGGGCGCTCGACATCGGGCAGGCGGCGGCCTCGGCGATCGTCGTCGTGATCGCAACGATCGTCATCGCCACCTTCGCGCTGCGGGTCATGAGCAACGTCTTCAAGCTTGCGGACTATCGATGACGACCATCGACCGGCCTGTCGGGGCGTCGCGCTGGGGCGGCGCCGGCCTGACGACCCTCACGTGGATACTCACCCTCGCGTTCGTGTTCCCCGCGGCATGGATGATCCTGACGGGCTTCAAGCACGAGGTCGACGCCTTCACGAGGACCCCGCAGCTCGTCTTCGAGCCGACGCTTCAGCAGTTCCGGGCGGTGTTCGACCGCAACTTTGCGCCGTACCTCATGAACTCTGCGTTCGCGACCGGCATGTCGACCCTGCTCGTCCTCGCGTTCGGGCTGCCCGCCTCCTACGTGCTCGCGATCAAGCCCATACCCCGGTGGCGTGACGCGCTCTTCTTCTTCATCTCCACGCGGATGCTGCCGCTCGTGGGCGCGATCGTGCCCATCTACGTCATCGCCCGCGACCTCGGCGTCCTCGACAACATCACGACGCTGACGTTGATCTACACCGCGCTCAACCTGCCCATCGCGGTGTGGATGCTCCGCTCGTTCCTGCTGGAGATCCCGCGGGAAGTGCTCGAGGCCGCCCGCGTGGACGGGGCCTCGCTCGGCCAGATCCTGCGGCGCGTCGTGCTCCCGATCATTGCGCCGGGGGTCGCGGCGACCGCCCTGATCTGCGTCATCTTCTCCTGGAACGAGTTCTTCTTCGCCGTCAACCTCACGTCGAGCACCGCGCCGACCGTGCCGGTGTACCTCGTCGGCTTCATCACCGCGGAGGGGCTGTTCTGGGCCCGGATGTCGGCGGCCGCCACCATGGCCAGCCTGCCCGTGCTGCTCGCAGGATGGATCGCGCAGAAGCAGCTCGTGCGTGGCCTGTCCTTCGGTGCCGTGAAGTGAGGTCCGGCGCCCGGTGAGAGCGCTCGTCCTGCCCGAGCCCGGCTCGGCTGCGTTGGCGACGGTCGACGACCCCGCCCCCGCACCCGGCGAGGTCGTCGTGGCCGTCGGCGCCGCCGGCATCTGCGGCACGGATCTCCACCTGCTCGCGGGGTCCCTGCCTCCCGCGGTCTACCCGCTCGTGCCCGGCCACGAGGTCGCCGGCAAGGTGGTCGCAACCGGCCGAGGCGCCACCCTCGTCAACGAGGGCCAGCAGGTCGCCGTCGACCCATCGGTGTTCTGCGGCGGTTGCCCGCAGTGCCGCGCGGGTTGGCCGAACCTCTGCGCGAACTGGGGCGGCATGGGGATCACCCGCCCCGGGGGCCTCGCGGAGTACGTCGCGGTACCGGCGTCGTGGTGCGAACCGCTGCCCGAGGACCTGCCCACGACCCACGGCGCGCTCGTCGAGCCGCTCGCCTGCGCCCTGCACGCCCTCGACCGCGCCGGAGCGGTGATCGGCCGCGACACCCTCGTGTTCGGCGCCGGCCCGATGGGATGCCTCCTCGCCGCGCTCTTCCGGCACGCGGGGGCTCGCAGCGTCAGCGTCGTCGACCCACAGGAGGGCCGGCTGCAGGTGGCCGAGCGGCTCGGTGCGACCGCGACCGCACCCGCGGTCGACGGCCTCACGGCGCCCGACGGCTGGCACGTCGTCGTCGACGCGAGCGGCGCGGTGCCCGCCATCGAGCAGGCCCTGCGGGTCGTGCGCCCCGCCGGGCGCGTGGTCATCGTCGGCGTGACCCCGCCCGATGCGACCGCCCGGTTCCTGCCCTACGAGCTATACGCCAAGGAGGTCACCGTCGTGGGGTCGATGGCGATCCTGCACAGCTTCGGTCGGGCGCGGGACGTGCTCACCTCCGGACTGTTCGACCCCGAGTCGCTCATCACGCACACGTTCGCCCTCGACGACGTCGGGACGGCGCTCGATACCATGCGGCAGGGACGCGGGGAGAAGGTCCTCGTGCTGCCCGGGAAGGCCCACTGATGCGCGCCGTCGTCCTCCACGAGCCCGGTTCCGCCGAGGTGACCGAGGTGCCCGACCCGACACCGGCGCCCGGTGAGGTCGTCGTCGCGGTCGACGCCTGCGGCATCTGCGGCACCGACCTCCACATCTACGACGGGCACTTCGCCCCGACGCCCTACCCGATCGTGCCCGGCCACGAGTTCTGCGGCGAGGTCGTCGCCGTCAGCGCCGACGCCGGGGACATCGTCGAGGGCACGTTCGTCGCCGTCGACCCTTCGCTGTTCTGCGGCCGCTGCGACCAGTGCCGGAGGGGCAGGGGCAACCTGTGCGCGAACTGGGGCGCGATCGGCGACACCGTCGACGGCGCTTTCGCCGAGTACGTGCGGGTTCCCGTGGCAAACGTCTACCGGCTGCCGGCCGACCTGCCCCGTGAGTGGGGCACGATCGTCGAGCCGCTCTCGTGCGCCGTGCACGCCATGGACCGTCTCGGCCCGGTGGCCGGTGACGACGTCCTCGTCTACGGCGCGGGCACGATGGGCCTGCTGCTCGCCCAGCTGCTGCGCTCCGCCGGCGCGGCGCGGGTCGACGTCGTCGACCGCAAGCCCGACCGTCTCGCGGTCGCCCGCCCCGGCGCCGACGAGGTCGCTGACTCGGCTGCCGCCCTCTCGGCCGAGCGGTGGGACCTCGTCGTGGACGCCACGGGTGCCACCGCCGCCATCGAGGACGGGCTGGGGCGGGTTCAGCGAGGCGGGACGTTCCTCGTCTTCGGCGTGGCGCCCGCCGCGGCGACCGCGCGCTTCTCGCCGTTCACGGTCTACAACGACGAGATCTCGATCATCGGCTCGATGGCGGTCCTCCACAGCTTCGGGCGCGCGGTCGACCTGCTCGCCGGCGGCGCGGTCGACCCGGCGCCGCTCATCACCCACCGCCTTGCCCTCGACGACTACGAGACCGGCATCGCGACCGTCCGGGCGGGGGAAGGGCTGAAGGTCCAGCTCACCGCCCGCGCCTGACGACCGGGTCGCCACCAGAGAAGGATTGCGACGTGGACGAGATGCGCCAGGTCTGGATCGCCGCCCCCGAGCGCGTCGAGGTGCGCACCGCGCCCCGTCCGGTCCCGGGGCCGGGTGAGGTGCTCGTGGAGACCGCACACGTCGGCATCTGCGGGTCGGACCTCCACGCGTTGCACGGCCGGCACCCGTTCATCGACCTGCCCGTCTCACCGGGGCACGAGGCGACGGGCGTCGTTGCCGCCGTCGGCGACGGTGTGGAGGTCTTCGCTGAGGGCGATCGCGTCCTCGTCGAACCGAACCTCATCTGCGGACTGTGCACGTACTGCACGAGCGGTCGCTACAACCTCTGCGCGCAGCTGCGGGTCGTCGGCTGCCAGACCGCCGGGGCCATGGCCGACGCCTTCACCGTGCCCGCGCATCGCCTCCATCCGGTGCCCGAGCAGTTCAGCTGGGCGGCGGCGGCGATGGTCGAGCCGCTGTCGACCGCGACGCACGCGACCCGCCTCGTCGGCGACCTCGGCGGTGCGAGCGTCGCGGTGCTCGGCGCCGGCTCCATCGGCCTCGTGACGCTGCTCGCCGCTCGTGCCGCCGGCGCCGCCGCCGTCGCCGTCACGGATCCCGTACCGGTCAAGCGGGAACGGGCACGCGCGTTCGGCGCGGACCTGACCGTGGACCCACTGCGCGACGACGCGGTCGCCCACATCCGCCAGGGTCTGCCGTACCGCCCCGACGTCGTCTTCGACTGCGTCGCCAACCAGTCGTCGACGGACCAGGCGATCGGACTGGCGGTCAAGGGCGGAACCGTCGTCGTCGTCGGCGTGCCCCAAGGCCCGGTGACGATCCCACTGGAGGTCGTCCAGGACCGTGAGGTGCGGCTCCAGGGAACGGCGATGTACACGGGAGAGGACGTGCGGGCCGCCATCGGCCTCGTCACGGACGGCGCGCCCGTCGAGCAGCTCGTCACCGCCACGTTCCCCCTCGAGGCGGCCGCGGAGGCGTTCGCCGCCGCGTCCTCCGGCGAACACGTCAAGGTGCACCTCCAGGCCGGCGCAGCGATGAGCTGACCCGCCCCCGACCGCCTACAAGGGGTGCACCATCCGTTGGAGGCGTGTCCAGGTCCACTTGCGCCCGCGGCCGTTCCTGCCATCCTGAACCGCATGACCGACGTGGCACCGCCCCGCGCCGCTGCGGTCCCCGAGCTCGAGGCGCACCGCCGGGAGCTCACGGGGTACTGCTACCGCATGCTCGGTTCAGCCTTCGAGGCCGAGGATGCGGTGCAGGAGACCCTCGTCCGCGCCTGGCGCGCGCTCGACCGCTTCGAGCGGCGCTCCTCGCTGCGGTCGTGGCTGTACCGCATCGCGACGAACGTCTGCGTCGACATGGCGCGGGGGCGGCAGCGCCGCGCCCGTCCGATGGACCTCGGACCGTCCTCCGCCACCGCGTCGGCCACGCTCGTGGAGCGCCCCGAGGCGACCTGGGTCGAACCCCTCCCCGACGGTCAGGCGCTACCGGACGGCGACCCGGCGGAGGTGGCCGTGGCCCGGGAGAGCGTGCGCCTCGCGTTCGTCGCCGCGTTGCAGCATCTGCCCGCCCGGCAGCGTGCGGTGCTCATCCTCCGTGAGGTGCTGCACTGGCAGGCCAGCGAGGTCGCGGAGCTGCTCGAGACGAGCGTCGCGTCGGTCAACAGCGCCCTCCAGCGGGCACGGGCGACCCTGCGGGCCAAGCCGGTGGCCTCCACCGACGTCTTCCAGCCCCTGGACCCCGACCAGCGGGCGCTCCTCGACCGCTACGTCGACGCGTTCGAGCGCTACGACCTCGACGCGCTGACCGCCCTGCTCCACACCGACGTGGTCCAGACCATGCCGCCCTACGACCTGTGGCTGCAAGGCCACGACGAGATCCGCCAGTGGTACCTCGGGCCGGGCATCGGCTGCCGGGGCTCGCGCCTGGTGCCGACCGTCGCGAACGGCTCGCCCGCCTACGGCCAGTACAAGCCGAGCGGCAGCGGCGACCTGCGGCCATGGGCCCTGCAGGTCGTCGAGGTGTCCGCCGCCCGGATCGTCGCGATGAACGCCTTCCTCGACACCGACCGGCTCTTCCCGCTGTTCGGCCTGCCGCCGACGCTCTCGCGGTAGAGGCGCTCCGGGGGCGCGGCGGCTCTGGTCCTCACCGGGCGGCTCACGACCCGGTCTGCCGGGCCATCGCGCGGAGCAGCCGGTTGAACGACGGGTCGAGACGCAGGCCGTCGGCGAGCGCGACGAACGCGGCGGGGTCGGGCGGCGTCGGCGGAAGCCGGTCGTCGAGCGGGGGCACGGGCACGTCGGTGACCACCCGCACGACCGGGGCCGCGGCGGCGAGGTAGCTCCGTGCCGCGGTGACCCGCCGCCGCAGCGGCTCGGGCATCCCCGAAGCCGCATCCGCGGCGGCGAGGACCGCCTCCACGCAACCATGGCGGGCGATCAGCTGGGCCGCGCTGCGCGCGCCGATCCCGACCACTCCGGGGAGCCCGTCGCTCGGATCGCCGCGCAGCAGGGCGAACTCGGCGTACGCCCGCCCGGGGATGCCGAACCGGGCGGTGACCGCGGCCTCGTCGACGACCTCGTGACGGGCGACGCCCCTGGCGATGTAGAGCACGCGGACGCCGCGCGCGTCGTCGACGACCTGGAAGAGGTCGCGGTCGCCGGTGACGACGTCGGCGGGGACCGTCGCGGCGGCGGCGAGGGTCGCGATCACGTCGTCGGCCTCGTAGCCGGCGACGCCGAGACGGGCGATGCCGAGCGCGTCGAGGACCGCGCCGATGAGGGGGACCTGTGTGGTGAGCTCCTCGGGCACCGCCTCGCTCACGCCCTGCCCGACGCGGTGCGCCTTGTAGGAGGGCACCGCGGCGACCCGCCACGCCGGGCGCCAGTCGGCGTCCATGCAGGCGGTCGAGGCGCGTCGGGCGCCGCGCCGCGACGAGGTGCGCGACCGACTCGATGAACCCCTTCAGGGCGTTCACCGGCCTGCCGTCGGCGGCGGTCGTGTCCCGCGGCACACCGAAGAAGGCGCGGAAGTACAGCGACGGGGCGTCGAGGAGCATCAACCGCTCCGCCTGCGTCGTCATGTCCCCAGCGTGCCACCGGCGAACGTGGGCGCGCCGGTCAGGCTCCGGAGGGCACGATGCGCAGCTCGTCGGCGGCCACGGCGGCGAGTCGCTCGGCCACGGCCTCCGCGCGGTCCTGCGAGTCAGCCTCGACCATGACCCGGACGAGCTGTTCGGTGCCCGACGCGCGCACGAGCACGCGGCCCGAGCCGTCGAGCGCGGCTTCCTCCTGCCTGACGGCCTCCCACAGCCGCGCGGCGTCGGCCAGCCGCTCGCGGTCGACGTTGCGGACGTTGAGCAGCACCTGGGGCAGCCGCCTCATCACCCCCGCGAGATCGGCGAGCGGACGCCCCGTCTCGGCGACCGCCGTGAGCAGCTGGACGGCGGTGAGGATGCCGTCGCCGGTCGTGGCGTGGTCGGTGAGGATGACATGTCCCGACTGCTCGCCTCCCAGCGGATGACCGTGCGCGCGCATCGCCTCGAGGACGTAGCGGTCGCCGACCTTCGTCGAGAGCACCTTGATCCCGAGGCGGTCCATCGCCTGGTGGAAGCCGAGGTTGGTCATCACCGTCGTGACGACGGTGTCGAGCCGACCGGCGGCGTGCATGCGCTCGGCGAGGAGCGCGAGGATGGCGTCGCCGTCCACGACCGCCCCGGTATGGTCGACGGCGATGAGCCGGTCGGCGTCGCCGTCGTGCGCGAGGCCGACGTCGGCCCCATGTTCGCGGACGGCCCTCGCCACCGTCTCCGGGTGGGTGGAGCCGCACCCGTCGTTGATGTTCGTTCCCGTTGGGGCGGCGTGGGTCGCGGTGACGTCGCAGCCGAGCCGGCGCAGCACCTCCGGGGCGACCGCGAACGCCGCCCCCTCGGCGCAGTCGACGACCACCCGCAGTCCGGTGAGGTCGCCTCCCGTAGCCACGAGGTGCTCGACGTAGGCATCGACCGCCTGCGGTTCCGGGGTGACCCTCCCGAGGGCCGCCCCCGTGGGGCGCGCCTCGTCGCTCAGCTGGAGGAGCTCCTCGATGCGTTCCTCCTTGCCGTCGGTGAGCTTGAACCCGTCGGCGCCGAAGAACTTGATCCCGTTGTCGTCGACCGGGTTGTGGCTCGCCGAGATCATCGCGCCGCTGCTCGCCCCGAGATGCACGGTGAGGAAGGCCACACCCGGCGTCGGCAGAACGCCGACCGGGACGACGTCGCCTCCCGCCGAGCAGACCCCGGCGAGCAGGGCGCCCTCGAGCATCTCCCCCGAGACGCGGGGATCACGGCCGATGACGACGCGGGGGCGCCCGACGCCCTCCTCCCGCAGGGTGCGCACGAGGGCGCGGCCGAGGCCGACGGCGAGCTCCGGGGTCAGCTCGGTGTTCGCGACCCCCCGGATGCCATCGGTGCCGAAAAGCCGGCCCATGGATCGTCGGGGCGGTCAGCGCTTGCTGTACTGGGGCGCCTTGCGGGCCTTCTTCAGGCCGTACTTCTTGCGCTCCACCTTGCGGGGGTCACGGGTGAGCAAGCCGGCCTTCTTCAACGGCGCCCGCCACTCGGGGTCCTCCGCCTCGAGGGCCCGGGCGATGCCGTGGCGCAACGCCCCCGCCTGCCCCGACGTCCCGCCGCCGCTGACGTTGGCGATGACGTCGAAGCGCCCCTGGGTCTCGGTGACCTCGAACGGCTTGCGTACCTCGCCCTGGAGCGTCTCGGTCGGGAAGTAGTCCTCGAGCGGACGCTGGTTCAGCAGGAAGCGGCCGGTGCCGCTCACGAGGCGCACACGGGCGACCGAGGACTTGCGGCGGCCGGTGAAGATCTTCGGAGGCATGAGGGAGGTCCTTGGTCCTACAGGGGGAGCGGCTGCGGCTTCTGCGCGGCGTGCGGGTGGTCCGGCCCGGCGTACACCTTGAGCTTGCGGATCTGCGCGCGGCCGACGCTGTTGCGGGGGAGCATGCCCTTGACCGCCCGCTCGACGAGGCGCTCGGGACGCTCCGCGAGGAGCCGGGCGAACGGCACCGACTTCAGGGAGCCGGGGTAGCCGGAATGGCGGTGCGCGAGGCGCTGCTCGCCCTTGTTGCCCGTGAGGCGCACGTCGGCGGCGTTCACGACGATGACGAAGTCACCGACGTCGACGTGCGGCGCGAACGTCGGCTTGTGCTTGCCACGCAGCACGGTGGCGACGCGGGTGGCGAGCCGCCCGAGAACCATGTCGGCGGCATCGACGACGTACCAGCGGTGCTCGATGTCGGAGGGGCGCGGTGAGAACGTGCGCATGACGTCTTCCGGTCTAGCCGGTGGGCGGGCGGGAAAAGCGGTCAGCGACCGCAAGCGGCCAGAGTACGCACCGGCAGGCGGCCAGTCAACCGGAGGGGCGGGCGTAGGAGACGCCGACGAGGGTGAGCCCGTGCGGCGGAGCGACCCGGCCGACCGCCTGGCGGTCGCCGGCCGCCACCACGTCGGCGACCCAGTCGGGAGCTCGGCTGCCCTGGCCGACCGGCACGAGGCACCCCGTCACCGAGCGCACCATCTGGTGGCAGAAGGCCTTGCCGGCGACGTTCAGCGTCACGAGGTCCGCCCGGGCCCGGCGGATGTCGAGCCGGTCGATCCGCCGGATGAGGTGCTCGTCGCCCGCGCGCCGGCAGAAGGAGCTGAAGTCGTGCTCGCCGAGGAGGTGGCGCCCCCCCGCCTGCATGGCCGCGACGTCGAGGCGCGGCGCGCCGAGATGCCACGTGTCGTGGCGCCACAAAGGGCTCATCGCCTTCGCGTCGCAGATCCGGTAGCGGTAGCGCCGCTGCGTCGCCGAGAAGCGTGCGTCGAACGTCGCCGGTACCCGGCGCACCCGCCACACCGTCACCGCGGGGCCGCAGAGCGCGTCGAGGGCGCCGCGGGCGCGTTCGAGGTCTTCGAGGGGCCGCGCGCCGGCGGGGACGTCGCAGTGCACCGTCTGCGCGACGGCGTGCACCCCGGCGTCGGTGCGTCCCGCGACGGTGGTGGTGACGGCCGTGCCGCACAGGCGGGCGAGCGCGTCCTCGAGGACGCCCTGCACGGTGCGCTGCCCGGCCTGCCGGGCGAAGCCCCGGAAACCCGTGCCGTCGTAGGCGAGGTCGATCCGCAGCCGCACCGGTTCAGCCATGGCCGAACCCGACGCCGTCAGGGCCTGCCTTCGCCGCCTTCCGGCTCGTCGGACCTCGGGGCGGTCTCACCGTCGTCAGCGGGCCGCTCCGGCTCCGGTGCGTCCTGCTCCTCCGCCGGCACCGGCGGAGTCTCGGACTCGTCGCCGCCGGCGTCCTCGCCGGCCAGGCGCGCCTCGACCTCGGCCGGGTCGGCGAGCGGGCGCTCCTCGTCGTCGGCGTCCCCGGCGGCGGTCTCGCGCTCGTCCGCTTCCGCCGCGAAGGCCTCCTCGGCGTCGAAGTCCTCGTCGAGCTCCTCGCCGCGGTCGAAGGCTGCGGCTTCTTCCTCGCTGCGCTCGCGCGCCGTGGCCGACAGCGTCCCGCCGCGGCGCCGCCGCAGGCTCCAGCGCCGGCGCGGGGCCTCCTCGAGCGCGCCCTCACCGCGGACGCTCACGCCCTCGACGAGTTCGATCAGCGCCATGGGCGCCGCGTCGCCCTTCCGAGGGCCGAGCTTCAGCACCCGGGTGTAGCCGCCGTTGCGGTCGGCGAACGCCGGTCCGACGTCGGCGAACAGCTTGTGCACGACGTCGCGGTCCCGGACCACCTTCAGCACCTGGCGGCGCGCGTGGAGGTCGCCGCGCTTGGCGAACGTGATCATCCGCTCCGCCACCGGCTGGACGGTCTTGGCCTTGGCCACGGTGGTCCGTATCCGCCCGTGACGGATGAGCTCCGTCGTGAGGTTTGCGAGGATGAGGTTGTGGTGGGCGGGACTCCCACCGAAGCGAGCGGCCTTCTTCGGTTGCGGCATCGTTGCGCTCCTACTGGCTGTACCCGCCGTAGTCGGCGAGGGACAGGCCGAGCTCTGCGAGCTTCTGCTTCACTTCCTCGATCGACTTCTGCCCGAAGTTGCGGATGTCGAGCAGGTCCTGCTCGGTCTTCTGCACGAGCTCGCCGACCGTCTGCACGCCCTCGCGCTTCAGGCAGTTGTACGAGCGCACCGAGAAGTCCATGTCCTCGATCGGCAGGAGCAGGTCCGGCGAGCTGGGCTGCGAGGAGGCCGCGTCCGGACCGATCGACAGCCCTCCGGGCCCGGACTCCTCGAACTCCGCGAAGAGTCCCAGCAGGTCCTGCAGCGTCGCACCCGCGCTCGACAGGGCCTCGCCGGGCGTGACCGACCCGTCCGTCTCCACATCGAGGATGAGCCGGTCGTAGTTCGTCATCTGCTCGACGCGGGTGGCCTCCACCCGGTACGTCACGCGGCGCACCGGGGAGTAGATCGAGTCGATCGGGATGACGCCGATGGGCTGGTCCGCCCGCTTGTTGCGCTCGGCGGGCACGTAGCCACGCCCGCGCTCGACGGTGAGGTACATCTCGACCCGGCCCTTGCGGTTCAGCGTCGCGATGTGCAGGTCGCGGTTGAGGATCTCCACGTCGCTCGGCGCGGTGATGAAGTCGGCGGTGATCTCGCCGGGACCCTCGCCGCCGAGGAAGATCTCCACCGGCTGGTCGCTCTCGCTGCGCAGCACGAGGTCCTTGAGGTTCAGGATGATGTCGGTGACGTCCTCCTTCACCCCCTCGATGGAGCTGAACTCGTGCAGCACGCCTTCGATGCGCACGCTCGTGACCGCCGCGCCGGGGATGGACGACAGCAGTGTGCGCCGCAGGCTGTTGCCGAGCGTGTAGCCGAACCCGGGCTCCAGCGGCTCGATGCTGAAGGCCGAGCGGATGCCCTCGGCAAGGACCTCTTCGGTGATGGTGGGACGCTGAACGATCAGCACTTGGTGTTTCGCCTCCTACAGGAGAAGCGGGTCGCTGGTGGTGCGGAGGGCCTTGGAGGGCGGGCGGGTGAGCGGCCCGGAGCGGCATCATGCCGCCGCCGTTCAACGCCCGCTACTTCGAGTACAGCTCGACGATGAGCTGCTCCTGGACCGGTACGTCGATCTGCTTGCGGTCGGGCACCCCGAGGACGCTGATCTGCAGCTTGTTCTGGTCGGTGGACAGCCAGCCGGGGAGGGTGCGCATGCCGATGATCTCCAGCGCGCCGATGATCGGCACGATGTTGCGCGCCCGTTCCCGGACGGTGATGACGTCGCCGACGCGCACCCGGTACGACGGGATGTTCACCGTGCGGCCGTTCACCTGGAAGTGGCGGTGGCGGACGAGCTGGCGGGCCTCGTCGCGCGAGCGGGCGAGCCCGCCGCGGTACACGACGTTGTCGAGCCGCAGCTCGAGCAGGCGCAGGAGGTTCTCACCGGTCAGTCCCGACTGGCGCGAGGCCTCCTGGTAGTAGTTGCGGAACTGCCGTTCGAGCACGCCGTAGATGCGGCGGGCCTTCTGCTTCTCGCGCAGCTGGAGCAGGTACTCGCTCTCGCGGATGCGTCCGCGCCCGTGCTCGCCGGGCGGGTAGGGGCGCTTCTCGATGGCGCACTTCGGCCCCTCGCAACGGGTGCCCTTGAGGTAGAGCTTCTGCCGCTCGCGACGGCAGAGCTTGCAGTCAGGTCCGGTGTACCGAGCCATGGTGGTGGTGATGTCCTCTCGGGTGGTGCGCTGAGGCGGTGACGGCGCTCAGACGCGGCGGCGCTTCGGTGGGCGGCAGCCGTTGTGCGGGATCGGGGTGACGTCCTTGATGGCCGCGACCTCGAGTCCGTTGGCCTGCAGGGAGCGGATCGCGGTCTCGCGCCCGGAGCCGGGCCCCTTCACGTAGACGTCCACCTTGCGGACCCCGTACTCGGCCGCCCGCTTGGCGGCCTGCTCGGCGGCGAGCTGGGCGGCGAAAGGCGTCGACTTGCGGCTGCCCTTGAAGCCGACGTTGCCCGACGACGCCCACGACAGGACGTTGCCCTGCTGATCGGCGATCGTGATGATCGTGTTGTTGAACGAGCTCTTGATGTGCGCGACGCCGTGCGCGACCTGCCGCCGTTCCTTCTTGCGGGTGCGGCTCCGGTTCTTCGCCCCCGCCTGCTTCTTCTGCTGCGCCATGTCGTCGTGACCCCTACTTCTTGAGCTTCTTCTTCAAGCCACCGACGGTGCGCTTGGGACCCTTGCGCGTGCGGGCGTTCGTGTGCGTTCGCTGACCTCGCACCGGCAGGCCGCGGCGGTGACGGATGCCCTGGTACGAGCCGATCTCCACCTTGCGCTTGATGTTCTGGGCGATCTCGCGGCGCAGATCGCCCTCGACCTTGAAGCTCGCGTCGATGTAGTCGCGCAGCTTGCGGACGTCGTCCTCGGCCAGGTCGCGGACCCGCACCGACGGGTCGACGCCGGCGGCGACGACGGCCTCACGGGCGCGTGTCCGCCCGACGCCGAAGATGTAGGTCAAGCCGATCTCCACGCGCTTCTCACGGGGCAGGTCGACCCCGGCGATACGTGCCATGTCCCGTTCCTCTCCCTACCCCTGCCGCTGCTTGTGCCGCGGGTTGCTGCAGATCACCATCACCCGACCGTGCCGGCGGATGATGCGGCACTTCTCGCAGATCCTCTTCACCGAAGGCTTGACCTTCAAAGTCATCCTCGCTGTCGTGTGTGGGGACGCCCCGCTCGGCGAGGACCGGTGGCCTGCTCGGGGGGCCTGGACCGCGGTGACCAGCGAGGCAGCACAGAAGGGGCCCCGCTGGCGAAGCCGACCTCCGAGCCTAGCATCGTTCACCGCAGCGCGCACCCTCACGACGCCTGCAGCGCCTTCAGCGCCCGTTCCGTCACCTCGTCCACCGGACCGACCGCGTCGACGTCGCGCAGCAGGCCGCGCAGCCGGTAGAACTCCTCGAGCGGCGCGGTCTGCGTGCGGTGCACGACGAGGCGGTTCGCGACCACCGCCTCGGTGTCGTCCGTGCGGCCCTGGACGGCGGCGCGCTTCGCGAGGCGGACGCAGAGCTCCTCCTCGGGGGCCTCGAAGCGCAGCACCGCGTCGAGCGGCTCGGCGAGCACGGCTTCGAGCTCCTTGGCCTGGGGAACCGTCCGGGGGTAGCCGTCGAGCACGAAGCCGTCCGCGCAGTCGTCGTGGGAGAGGCGCTCGCCCACCATGCGGTTCACGACGTCGTCGGGCACGAGGTCGCCACGGTCCATGTAGCGCTTCGCCTCCCGCCCGAGATCCGTGTCCCCCTGCACGCTCTCGCGGAAGATGTCGCCGGTTGCGATGTGCGGGATCCCGTACTCCGCCGCGATGCGCACAGCCTGAGTTCCCTTGCCGGCCCCCGGGGGGCCGAGGAGGACGATGCGCACGGTCGACTCCTAGCTGCTCGCCCGTCGAGCGGTCAGGTCTTGAGGAAGCCTTCGTAGTGACGCTGGAGCAGCTGGCTCTCGAGCTGCTTCATGGTCTCCAGCCCCACACCGACGACGATCAGCAGGACCGCGCCGCCGAACGGGAACGGCACGTCCGCGGCCCGCAGGACGATGAACGGGATGACCGCGAGGATCCCGAGGTACAGCGACCCGGGGGTCGTGATGCGGGTGAGAACCCAGTCGAGGTACTCGGCGGTCGGGCGCCCCGGCCGGATGCCCGGGATGAAGCCGCCGTACTTCTTCATGTTGTCGGCCACGTCGATCGGGTTGAAGGTGATGGCCGTGTAGAAGAACGCGAAGAAGACGGTGAGCGCGAAGTACGTGGCGATGAACACCGGGTGGCGGCCCGTCGTGAAGTAGGTCTCGACGAACTGCGCGAAGCCGGGGTTGTTGACGATCGAACCGGCCAGCGCCGGCAGGTACAGCAGCGAAGAGGCGAAGATGATGGGGATGACCCCGGACTGGTTCACCTTCAGCGGGATGTAGGTCGAGGTGCCCCCGTAGGTGCGCCGGCCCACCTGCCGCTTGGCGTACTGGACGGGGATGCGGCGCTGCCCCTGCTCGACGAACACGACGCCGACGATGAGCAGCAGGCCGACGAGCATGCTGATGACGAAGAAGACCGTGCCGGCCGTCTGGAGGATCTGGTTGCCCTGGAAGGGCAGCTCGGCGACGATCGCCGCGAAGATGATGAGCGACATGCCGTTGCCGATGCCCCGCTGGGTGATGAGCTCGCCGAGCCACATGATGAAGGCCGTGCCGGCCGTCAGCGTCAGCACCATCAGGGCCGTGACGCCGATGCCCGGGTCCGGCACGAGGTTCGGGACCGGCACCCCGAAGAGCTGCTCCGGGTTCGTGCGGATGAGCACGATCAGCCCGGTGGACTGCATGATCGCCAGGAGGACCGTGAGGTAGCGGGTCCACTGGGTGATCTTCTTCGTCCCGGTCTCGCCCTCCTTCTTCCACTCCTCGATCTTGGGGATCACCACGGTGAGCAGCTGCATGATGATGCTCGCGGTGATGTAGGGCATGATCCCGAGCGCGAACACCGCCAGCTGCGTGAGCGCGCCCCCGGAGAACAGGTTGAGCAGCGCGGTGATCCCGCCCTGCTCACGGGCGGCCTCCGTGGCGGCCTGCAGGACCCCGTAGTCCACGCCGGGGATCGGCACGAACGAGCCGAGCCGGTAGACGGCGATGATCGCGAGGGTGAACAGGATCTTGCCCCGCAGGTCGGGGATCTTGAAGGCGTTGGCGAACGCGCGCAGCATGGTGGCCCTCCTACTCGCCGGCGGGGCGCCGGCCCGCTATGACGGTGATGGTGCCACCGCTGGCGGCGATCTTGTCGCGAGCCGAGCCGGAGAACGCGTGGGCGGACACCTGGAGCGCCTTCGTGAGCTCGCCCTCACCGAGGACCTTCACGGGCGCGGAGCCCTTGCGGACGAGCCCCTTGCCCCGCAGGGTCTCGGGCGTCACCTCGTCACCCGCCGCGAACGTCTCCTCGAGCGTGCGGACGTTGACGGCCGCGTACTCCACGCGGTTGCGCGACGTGAAGCCGGGCAGCTTCGGCAGCCGCCGCTGGAGCGGCATCTGGCCGCCTTCGAAACCCGCGGGCATCCGCCCGCGTGCTCCGGTGCCCTTCGTGCCGCGCCCGGCGGTCTTGCCCTTGCCCGCGGCGATGCCGCGGCCCTTCCGGGTCTTGGGGCGGTGGGCGCCCGCGGGCGGCTTCAGGTGATGGATCTTCATGACGGCTCCTCGTCAGGGTCCCAGGGCAGCGGCTGCGGCTCGGGTCCCTGCGCCTGCTCCTCGGCCTCCATCGTCGCCTGCGGCGCCTTCGGTGCGTCGGGCGGGTCTGTGGAGGTCAGCGACGGCGGGTTCTGGACGAGATCCTCCGGCGCCACCCTGCCGGGCACGGCGAGCGCCTCCTCCTCCGCGTCCCGCAGCTCCGCCGCCTGCGCGTCGGTCACGGTCGGGCCGGCCGGCGGGTTGCCCTCGCCCTTCGGCTGCTGTCCGGGCTCGACCTGCAGCGGCGCGGCCTCGCCGGCGTAGCGGACCTCGACGAGGTGGGCGACCCTCGCGATCATGCCACGGATCTCTGGACGGTCGGGTTTGACCACGGTCTGGCGCATGCGCCGGATGCCGAGCGACCGGAGGGTCCGCCGGTGGCGCTGCTGGGAGCCGATGAGGCTGCGCACCTGCGTGATCTCGATGCGGGCGCCGTCGGTCGTCTGCGCTGCCATCGGCTACGCGCCTGCCTTGAGGTTGTCGTACATCTTCTTCGGGATGAGCTCGGACAGCTCGAGCTCCCGCAGTCGGGCGACGTCGTCGGGACGGCGAAGCGACTTCAGTGCGGCGACCGTGGCGTGCACGACGTTGATCGCGTTCGCGGTCCCCAGCGACTTGGCGAGCACGTCCCTGATCCCCGCGCACTCGAGCACGGCCCGCACCGGCCCACCGGCGATCACGCCGGTGCCCGGAGCGGCCGGCTTGAGGACGACCTTGCCGGCTGAGGCCTCACCGATCACCGGGTGCACGATGGTGTTCTGGATCATCGGGACGGTGAAGAAGTTCTTCTTCGCCTCCTCGACGCCCTTCTGGATCGCGGCCGGCACCTCCTTCGCCTTGCCGTAGCCGACGCCGACGGTGCCGTTGGCGTCACCCACGACGACGAGCGCGGTGAAGGAGAAGCGCCGGCCGCCCTTGACGACCTTCGCGACGCGGTTGATCGCGACGACCTTCTCCTCGTACGGGCTGCGCTCCTCCTCGCGGCCGCGGCCTCCGCCACGTCCGCGACCGCCTCCGCGGGGGGTGCCTCCACCTGGTCCAGGCATGTGCTCCTCGAATCCTTCTCGGTGTTCGCGTGCGTTCTAGAGCTGCAGGCCGCCCTCGCGGGCGCCCTCGGCGAGCGCCCTGATGCGCCCGTGGTAGCGGTTGCCTCCCCGGTCGAACACGACGCGCTCGACGCCGGCGTCCCTGGCCCGCTCAGCGAGGAGCCGGCCGACCGCCTTGGCGACACCCACCTTGCCTTCGCCGTCGGGCTCACCGACCCCGGCGTCAAGGCTCGACGCGGCCGCGAGAGTGCGTCCCACACGGTCGTCGATGACCTGTGCGTAGATGCGCTTGTTCGACCGGTACACGGCCAGGCGGGGGCGTTCGGCGGTTCCCCGCACGCGCTTGCGCACCCGGGCGTGACGCCGGTCCCGTGCTGCGCGCTTGCTCTTCGCGTCCATGACGATGCTGCCTCCTGCTGGGCGCCGCTCGTGATGCGAGCGGCCTTCTAGGTGCCGGCGGCCTTGCCGGACTTGCGCCGCACGTGCTCGCCCGCATAGCGGATGCCCTTGCCCTTGTAGGGCTCCGGGCGGCGGATGGCGCGGATGTTCGCCGCCACCTGCCCGACCTGCTGCTTGTCGGCGCCGGCGACGACGATGGCGTTGGGGCTCGGCACCGTCAGGGTGATACCCCCTGGTGCGTCCACCTCGACCGGGTGGCTGTAGCCGACCTGCAGCGTGACGCCGTCGGTGCCCCGCGCCGTGGCCCGGTAGCCGACCCCCACGATCTCGAGCCGGCGCTCGTACCCGTCGGTGACGCCGGTCACCATGTTCGCGATGAGCGATCGGTACAGGCCGTGCAGGGCGCGGTGCTCGCGTTCGTCGCTGCTGCGGGTGACGGTGACGGCGTCGTCGGCCACCGTGACGGTCACCGCGGGGTCGATGCGCTGGGTGAGCGTACCCCTCGGGCCGGTGACGCGGATGGTCGACCCCTCGAGGGTTACCTCCACCCCGGCGGGCACCGGTACGGGCTCCTTACCGATACGGCTCATGGCGCGCTCCTGCTACCAGACATAGGCCACGACCTCGCCGCCGACGCCCTGCCTGCGGGCCTCGCGGTCGGTCATGAGCCCTGACGACGTCGAGATGATGGCGATCCCCAGGCCGCCGAGCACACGGGGGATCTCGTCCTTCTTCGCGTAGACCCGCAGCCCGGGCTTCGACACGCGCCGGATGCCCGACAGCGAGCGCTCGCGGTCGCGGGTGTACTTCAGCGCGAGCCGCAGCGTCGACTGGGGCTTCGTCGGCTCCACGAGGTAGTCACGGATGTAGCCCTCGCGCTTGAGGATGTCGGCGATGGCCGCCTTCATCTTCGAGGAGGGCATGGCGATCTCCTCGCGGTAGGCGACGTTCGCGTTGCGGATGCGGGTCAGCATGTCCGCAACCGGGTCGGTCAGTGTCATGGGTGCGTCTCTCCTCGGGGGTTACCGGGCCGACCCGGCACTTCCCAGCAGGCGTTGCTCTTCGGTTACCAGGACGCCTTGCGGATTCCCGGCAGCTCGCCGGCGTGCGCCAGCTCGCGCAGGCACACCCGGCACAGCATGAACTTCCGGTACACGGCGCGCGGCCGGCCACAGCGGTTGCAACGCGTGTAGCCCCGCACCGCGAACTTCGGCTTGCGGGCCGCCTTGGCGATCATCGACTTCTTGGCCATGCGATCCTCCTCAGCCCGCCGCGGGGGTGCGACCGGCGAACGGGAAGCCGTAGGCGTCGAGGAACGCCCGGCCCTGCTCGTCGGTCGCCGCGGTGAGCACGAACGTGATGTCCATCCCCCGGGCCCGGTCGATGTCGTCGTAGTCGATCTCCGGGAAGATGAGCTGCTCGGTCACCCCGAACGTGTAGTTGCCCCGGCCGTCGAAGCTGTCCGGCGGCAGCCCGCGGAAGTCACGGATGCGCGGGAGCGCCACGGACAGCAGCCGGTCGAAGAAGTCCCACATCCGGTCGCCGCGCAGGGTGACCTTCGCCCCGATCGGCATGCCGGCCCGCAGCTTGAATGCGGCGATCGACTTGCGGGCCCGGTTCACCTTCGGGCGCTGACCGGTGATCGTCGTGAGGTCCCGGACGACCGCGTCGATGACCTTGGGGTCCGCGACCGCCTCGCCGGCGCCGACGTTGACGACGATCTTCTCGAGGCGGGGCACCTGCATGACGTTGTCGAGCCCGAGCTCGGACTGCAGGCGCGGGCGGATCTCCTCGAGGTACCGCTGCTTCAGGCGGGGGGTGTAGCGACGCGTGTCGGTGGCGGTCATGGCTAGAACTCCGAGTCGCACTTGCGGCAGAAACGCGTGCGCTGGCCGTCGACCTCGCGGGTCCCGACGCGGGTCGGGGTGGTGCACGAGGGGCAGACCGGCATGACGTTCGACACGTGGATGGGCATCTCCTCGTGGGTGATGCCGCCCTCCTGGGCCCCGCGGCGACCGGTGCGCACCGGGGCGTGCTTCGTGGCCCGGTTGACACCCTCGACGAGGACCCGCTCCGACTTCGGGTAGACCCGGATGACCCGGCCCTCCTTCGGCCGCTGCTTCGTGCCGCGGTCCTTGCCGGAGATCACCCGGACGGTGTCGTTCTTCCTCACCCGTTCCATGGCTAGATGACCTCCGGCGCGAGCGACACGATCTTCATGAACCGCTTGTCGCGCAGCTCGCGCCCGACGGGCCCGAAGATGCGGGTCCCCCTGGGGTTGCGCTGGTCGTTGATGAGGACGCAGGCGTTGTCGTCGAAGCGGATGTAGGTGCCGTCGGGGCGCCGGCGCTCCTTGCGGGCCCGCACGACCACCGCCTTCACCACCTCGCCCTTCTTCACGTTCGACGCCGGGATGGCGTTCTTCACCGTGCCGACGATGATGTCGCCGACTCCGGCGTAGCGCCGGCCGGAGCCGCCGAGCACGCGGATGCACAGCACCTCGCGGGCGCCCGTGTTGTCGGCCACCTTCAGCCGTGATTCCTGCTGGATCATCCTTCGCTCTCTTCCCTCGCCGCAGGGCTCACTTCGCCCGCTCGATGACGTCGACCACTCGCCAGCGCTTCGTCTTCGACAGCGGCCGGGTCTCGACGATGCGGACCCGGTCACCGACGCGCACGTCGTTCGTCTCGTCGTGGGCGTGCAGGCGGGTCGACCGGATGACCGTCTTGCGGTACAGCGGGTGGGTCGTGCGGCGGTCCACCCGGACGACGACGGTCTTGTCCATCTTGTCGCTCACGACGACGCCTTGGCGCGTCTTGCGGTCGTTGCGCTCCTGCGAGCGGGCCTCGGCGGTGCTCACGGCGACACCTCCGCCTGGGTGGCCTCGGAAGCGAGCTCGCGCTCGCGCTGCACGGTCAGCACGCGGGCGATGTCGTGCCGGACTTCCTTCAGTCGCCGGAAGTTGTCGAGCTGACCCGTGGCCATGCGGAAGCGGAGGTTGAACAGCTCTTCCTTGTGCTCACCGAGCTTCTCGACCAACTCGGCGTCGCTCAGCTCACGCAGCTGGGATGCATCCACACTACTCACCTTCCCGGGTGACGAAGCGGCACTTGACGGGCAGCTTGTGGGCGGCGAGCCGCATCGCCTCGCGCGCGACGTCCTCGGTGACACCCGACAGCTCGAACATGACCCGTCCGGGTTTCACGACGGCGACCCATCCCTCCGGGGACCCCTTGCCCGAGCCCATGCGGGTCTCGGCCGGCTTCTTCGTGAAGGACTTGTGTGGGAAGATGTTGATCCACACCTTGCCGCCACGCTTGATGTAGCGGGTCATGGCGACACGCGCCGACTCGATCTGCCGGTTCGTGATCCAGCCCGCGGTCAGCGCCTGCAGCCCGTAGTCACCGAACGACACCTCCGTGCCGCCCTTGGCGAGGCCTCGCATGCGCCCGCGGTGCTGCTTGCGGTGCGCGACTCTCTTCGGGGACAGCATCCCTATTCCCCCTCGGTCCTGTCCTGCGGCGGCGCGCCGTCATCCGGCGCCTCCCCCGCGTCTCGCGTCTGCGGTTCGGTGTCGTCCGCCGGGGGCGTCTCGGCGCCCTCCGCGGTGTGCGGGCTGTGCACGGGCCCCCGCTCGGCTCCGGTGTCGAGCGGCGCGGGCGCCTCGGCCGGCACGTTCGCCGGGGCGACGTTCGCCGGCTGTCCGGAAGGGGGGGCGGTCGGCGCCGCCTCCTTGGCCTGGTGGTCGGCCGCGTCCCCCATGCCGGCGGTCACGCCGGCAGGGGCCTGCGCGGCCGTTGCGGCGGGTGCCTGCCGCGTCGCCGGCCGACGGGCCTGCTGCCGGGCGCGCAGCTGCTCGCGCTGCTCCGAGGAGGGCAGCTGCTCGCCGGTGTAGATCCACACCTTGACGCCGATGCGCCCGTAGGTCGTCCGCGCCTCGTCGAGCCCGTAGTCGATCTTCGCGCGGAGGGTGTGGAGCGGCACGCGGCCCTCGCGGTACCACTCGGTGCGGCTCATCTCCGCACCGCCGAGGCGGCCGGAGCACTGCACGCGGATCCCCTGCGCGCCGGCCTTCATGGCGTTCTGGGTCGCCCGGCGCATCGCGCGCCGGAAGCTCACCCGGCCACGAAGCTGCTCCGCCACGTTGTGAGCGGTCACCTGGGCGTCGAGCTCGGGGTTCTTGATCTCGGAGATGTTGAGCTTGACCTGCTTGCCGGTCATCTTCTCGAGCTCGGCGCGGATGGCGTCCGCCTCCGTGCCGCGACGCCCGATGACGATGCCGGGCCGGGCGGTGTACACGTCGACCGTGACCCGCTCACGGGTGCGCTCGATGTCGATGCGGGAGATGCCCGCATGTCGCACCCGCTCACGGATGTACTTGCGGATGCGATCGTCCTCGATGACGTAGCCGGCGTACTCCTTGTCGGCGAACCATCGCGACTTGTGGTCGGCGATGACGCCGAGCCGGAACCCGTACGGGTGGATCTTCTGCCCCACGCTGCTACTCCTCGTCCTTCGTGGCCGCCGACGCCCGCGAACGCGAGGCGGGCCGCGATGCCGGCTTCGCAGGCCGGGCACCGACCGTGATCGTGATGTGGCTCGTGCGCTTGCGGATCTGGTAGGCGCGTCCCATGGCCCGCGGCTGGAACCGCTTGAGGGTGGGGCCCTCGTCGACGACGGCCTGGGACACGACGAGGTCGTCCGGGTCGAGGCCGTTGTTGTGCTCGGCGTTGGCGACCGCGGAGTTCAGGGTTTTCAGGATCTGGCCCGAGATGCCCTTCGGGGACAGCTCGAGCAGGCGGCGGGCGTCCTCGACCGGGCGCCCCCGGATGTGGGCGATCACCTGCCGTGCCTTGTTCGGCGCGACGCGCGCGTAGCGCGAGACCGCTCGCACCTGCACCGCGGGGTTGTCGTTGTCGGCCATCGCCCTACCGCCCGCGCTTCACGCGCATCTGCTGCTTCTCGCCGGCACCCCGCCACTTGATGGCGCGCGTGGGCGCGAACTCCCCGAGCTTGTGACCCACCATGGACTCGGAGATGTAGACGGGCACGTGCTTGCGGCCGTCGTGCACCGCGATGGTGTGGCCGACCATGTCGGGAGAGATGTCCGAGCGACGCGACCAGGTTCTGATCACCCGCTTCTCGCCCCTCGCGTTCAGCTCCTCGATCTTCTTCGCGAGGTGGCCGTCGACGAAGGGACCCTTCTTCAGGCTGCGCGGCATGCTTTGTCTCCCTTACCGGCGACGCTTGCCGCGCCGGCGGATGATGTCACGGTTCGACTGCTTGTTCTTCTTGCGGGTGCGGATCTCCGGCTTGCCCTGCGGGTTCGTCGGATGGCGCCCGCCCGAGGACCGCCCCTCCCCGCCGCCGAGCGGGTGGTCGACGGGGTTCATGACGACACCCCGCACACTCGGTCGCTTGCCGCGCCACCGCGAGCGCCCCGCCTTGCCGTCACGCACGAGCTCGTGCTCGGCGTTGCCGACGGAACCGACCGTCGCCCGGCAGGTGGCGAGCACCATGCGCACCTCGCCGGACGGCAGGCGAAGCGCCGCCCGGTCGCCTTCCTTGGCCAGGAGCTGGACGCGGTTGCCGGCGGACCGGCCGAGCTTCGCGCCGCCGCCGGGGCGCATCTCCACCGCGTGCACGATCGTGCCGACGGGGATGTTGCGCAGCGGCAGGGCGTTGCCCGGCTTGATGTCGGCCTTCTCGCCCGACTCGACCACGTCGCCGACCTCGAGCGAGTCCGGTGCCAGGATGTAGCGCTTCTCGCCGTCCACGTAGTGGAGCAAGGCGATGTGCCCCGACCGGTTCGGGTCGTACTCGATCGAGGCGACCTTCGCGGGGACGCCGTCCTTGGTCCTGCGGAAGTCGATCTCCCGGTAGCGCCGCTTGTGCCCGCCGCCCTGGTGGCGGGTCGTGATCCGACCGTCGCTGTTGCGCCCGGCCTTCTTCGGGTTGGGCTTCACGAGCGGCTTGAGCGGCTTGTTGCCCGACAGCGTCGAGTAGTCGGACACGCTCATGTCCCGGCGTGCCGGGCTGGTGGGCTTGTACTTGCGAACGGGCATCGTGGGTCCTACCGCCTTCAGCAGATGGCCTAGAGGCCTGCTTCGAAGATGTCGATCGACTCGCCTTCGGCGAGGGTCACGATCGCGCGCTTGGTGTCCTTGCGCTTGCCGTACTTGAGGCCGAAGCGCTTCTTCTTCCCGGCCCGGTTCATCGTGTTCACGCTCGCGACCTTCACGCCGAAGACCGCCTCGACCGCCTGCTTGATCTCGGTCTTGTTCGACTTGGGGTGGACGAGGAAGGTGTACCGGCCCTCGTCGAGCAGCGCGTAGCTCTTCTCGCTCACCACCGGGGCGATGATGACGTCCCTGTGACTCTCCACTATGCGGTCACCTCCACGAGGTCGGCCCGACGGCCGGTTCCGACGTAGTCGAGGGCCTCGCGCTGGAACACCACGACGTCGCTGCAGAGCACGTCGTAGGTGTTGAGCTGGTCGACGGTCAGGAGATGGACGCCGGAGAGGTTGCGGAAGCTCTTCCCGACGAGCTCGTCGCGGCTGGCGAGCACGAGCAGGACCTTGCGGTCGGCGAGGTCGAGCGCCCGCAGGAAGGCGACGGCGTCCTTCGTGCGCGGGGCGTCGAAGGACAACCCGGCGACCACGCGGACGGCCCGCTCGCGCGCACGGTCCGACAGCGCCGAGCGCAGGGCGAGCCGCTTGAGCTTCTTCGACACGCGCTTCGTGTGGTTCTGCTCGCCCGTGGGCCCGTGCGCGATCCCCCCGCCGGTCCACTGCGGCGCCCGGATGGAGCCTTGCCGCGCCCGTCCGGTGCCCTTCTGGCGCCACGGCTTGCGCCCGCCGCCGCGCACCTCCCCGCGGGTCTTCGTCTTCGACGTGCCGCTGCGGGCGGCGGCGAGCTGTGCCGTCACCACCTGGTGCATCGCGGCGGTGTGCACCTCGGCGCCGAAAAGCTCGGGGTCGAGGTCGACGGTGCCGTCGGTCTCCCCGGAGGGCGTGTAGAGGTCGACGGTGAGGTGGTCGCCTGGCGATTCGCTGGACATCAGGCACTCCCTGCCGCGGCCGCGGTGCGCGGCTTGGCGGTGTCGCGGACGATGACGAGCGCGCCGCTCGGGCCCGGGACGGCCCCCTTGATGAGCAGGAGGTTGCGCTCGGTGTCCACGCCGACGAGCTCGAGGCGCTGCACGGTGACCCGCTCGCCACCAAGGCGGCCCGCCATCCGCGTGCCGGGGAAGACCCGGGCCGGCGTGGCGCAGGCGCCGATGGCGCCCGGCGCGCGGTGGACCTTGTGCACGCCGTGGCCGCCGCCGAGCCCGGCGAAGCCGTGACGCTTCATGACGCCGGCGAAGCCCTTGCCCTTGCTCGTCCCCGTCGCGTCGACGAGCTCACCGACGCTGAACTGCCCGACGGTGAGCGTGTCGCCCGGCTGGTGCTCGCCCTCGAGCTCGAACTCCACGAGGTGGCGGGTCGGCGCAACCCCCGCCTTCGCGAAGTGCCCGGCGAGCGGCTTGTTCGCCCGCTTGCGCGCACCGAAGCCGAGCTGCACCGCGGCGTAGCCGTCGCGCTCGGCGGTACGGACCTGCGTCACGGGACACGGGCCGGCGCGCACGACGGTGACCGGCACGACGAGACCTTCGTGATCGAAGATCTGCGTCATCCCGAGCTTCTCCCCGAGAATCCCTCTGACTGACATGCCCTTCTCTCCATCTGTCGTGAGGCGCCTGTCCCTACCGGCCCGGTGCCCACCGCAGAGGGGTCAGGTCACGGGTCGGGCCACCGTGGTGGAGGCGATCCTAAGAGGCCGTACCCGGGAGCCGGAACCACGGTGGCCCGGCCTCCATGGACAACTACAGCTTGATCTCGATGTCGACACCGGCCGGCAGGTCCAGGCGCATCAGCGAGTCCACCGTCTTCTGTGTCGGGTCGTGGATGTCGATGAGCCGCTTGTGCGTGCGCATCTCGAAGTGCTCGCGCGAGTCCTTGTACTTGTGGGGCGAGCGGATCACGCAGTAGACGTTGCGCTCCGTCGGGAGCGGCACGGGACCGGTGATCCGAGCCCCCGTGCGCTCGACCGTGTCGACGATCTTGCGCGCCGACTGGTCGATGATCTCGTGATCGTAGGCCTTGAGCCTGATCCTGATCTTGTTGTCCGCCATGCCAGCCTACTTGATGATCTTGGTGACGCGGCCGGCGCCGACGGTGCGCCCACCCTCGCGGATGGCGAAGCGCAGGCCCTCTTCCATGGCGATCGGGGCGATCAGCTCCACGGTCATCTCGGTGTTGTCCCCGGGCATGACCATCTCGGTGCCCTCGGGCAGGTCCACCGTCCCGGTCACGTCGGTGGTGCGGAAGTAGAACTGCGGACGATAGTTGTCGAAGAACGGCGTGTGCCGCCCGCCCTCGTCCTTGCTCAAGATGTACACCTGCGCCTCGAACTGGGTGTGGGGGGTGATCGTGCCCGGCTTGCACAGCACCTGACCGCGCTCCACGTCGTCCTTCTTCGTGCCCCGCAGCAGCACCCCGATGTTGTCCCCCGCCCTGCCCTCGTCCAGCAGCTTGCGGAACATCTCCACACCGGTCACCGTCGTGGACGTCGTGTCACGGATGCCCACGATCTCCACCGTCTCACCCGTCTTGACGACCCCCTGCTCCACCCGACCGGTCACCACCGTGCCCCGACCCGTGATCGAGAACACGTCCTCCACCGGCATCAAGAACGGCTTGTCGATCTCACGCTCGGGCTCGGGGATGTGCTCATCCACCGCCGCCATCAGCTCCAGGATGTTCTGCTCCCAGGTCTCGTCGCCCTCAAGCGCCCGCAACGCGCTGCCCTTGATCACCGGGATGTCATCACCGGGGAACTCATAGGAGGAAAGCAGCTCACGCACCTCAAGCTCCACCAGCTCCAACAGCTCCTCGTCGTCGACCATGTCGGCCTTGTTCAAGAACACCACGATCGAGGGCACCCCCACCTGACGCGCCAGCAGCACATGCTCACGCGTCTGAGGCATCGGCCCGTCCGCCGCCGACACCACCAAGATCGCCCCGTCCATCTGCGCCGCACCCGTGATCATGTTCTTCACGTAGTCGGCGTGACCCGGACAGTCCACATGCGCGTAATGACGGTTCTCCGTCTCATACTCCACATGCGACACCGAGATCGTGATCCCCCGCTCACGCTCCTCCGGCGCCTTGTCGATCTGGTCGAACGGCGTGAACGCCACATCCGGGTTGTGCTTGTGCAGCACATTGGTGATCGCCGCCGTCAACGTCGTCTTGCCATGATCGATATGGCCGATCGTGCCGATGTTCAGATGCGGCTTCGTCCGCTCGAACTTTGCCTTCGCCATGTCTACTCTCCTCGTACCTTCGCGACGATCTCTTGGGCGAGGGAGGCCGGGACCTCCTCGTAACCGCTGAACTGCATCGTGTAGTTGGCGCGTCCCTGCGTCTTGGACCGCAGGTCGGTTGCGTAGCCGAACATCTCCGACAGCGGCACCGTCGCGGTGATGACCTGCGAGTTGCCGCGGGCGTTCATGTGGCCGATGCGACCCCGACGGCCCGACAGGTCGCCGATGACGTCGCCCATGTACTCCTCGGGCGTCACGACCTCCACGTCCATGATCGGCTCGAGCAGCACGACCCCGGCCCTGCGGGCAGCTTCCTTGAGCGCCATGGACCCGGCGATCTTGAACGACATCTCCGAGGAGTCGACATCGTGGTAGGCCCCGTCGGTCAGCTTGGCCTTGACGTCGACGAGGGGGTAGCCGGCGAGGACGCCGCCTTCCATCGCGTCGCGTATGCCGGCGTCCACCGACGAGATGAACTCCCGTGGGATGGCCCCGCCCTTGATCTCGTCGCTGAACTCGTAGCCACCGATCTGGCCGGTCGGCTCCCCGCGCTCGTCGAGAACCTGCCGGGCCTCCTCGGCGAAGGCACCGGTCGGCTCCAGGGTGATCTCGACCTCGGCGAACTGTCCCGACCCACCGGTCTGCCGCTTGAACCGCAGCAGGTGGTCGTGCACGGGTCGCTTGATGGTCTCGCGGTAGGCGACCTGCGGCTTGCCGACGTTCGCGTCCACCTTGAACTCGCGCAGCAGGCGGGTGACGAGCACCTCGAGGTGCAGCTCGCCCATGCCGCCGATGATGGTCTGCCCGGTCTCGTCGTCGGTGTGGACGCGGAAGGTCGGGTCCTCCTCGGAGAGCTTCTGCAGGCTCGTGCCGAGCTTTTGCTGGTCGGCCTTGGTCTTCGGTTCGATGGCGATGTGGATGACGGGCTCGGGGAAGTCCATCGTCTCGAGCAGCACCGGGTGGTCCGGGTCGCACAGGGTGTCGCCCGTGCTCGTGTGCTTGAGCCCCACCGCGGCGACGATGTCACCGGTGAACGCCGCGTCCCGGTCCTCCCGGTGGTTGGCGTGCATCTGCAGGAGGCGCCCGAAGCGCTCCTTCTTGTCCTTGGTCGAGTTCACGACCTGCTCGCCCTGTTCGACCTTGCCGGAGTACACCCGGAAGTAGGTGAGCTTGCCGACGTAAGGATCGCTCATGATCTTGAAGGCGAGGGCGCTGAAGGGCTCGTCCTCGTTCGGCTTGCGCTCGATCGGCTCGCCGGAGCGCACGTCCACGCCCTCGACCGGGGGCACATCCTCCGGGCTGGGCAGATAGCTCACGACCGCGTCGAGCAACAGCTGCACACCTTTGTTCTTGAACGCGGTGCCGCACAGCACCGGGGTGATCGTGTTGGCGATGGTCGCGCGCCGGATGGCCTCCATGAGCTCCTCGCGGCCGACCTCCTCCTCGCCGACGAACTTCTCGAGCAACCCCTCGTCGGTGTCGGCGATCCCCTCGATCAGCGCGGCCCGGAACTCGTTGGCCCGGTCGACGAGGTCGGCGGGGATCTCCACGTCTTTCCAGGTGGTGCCGTAGTCGTCGCCGGAGCCCTCCCACACGCGGGCCTTCATCTCGACGAGGTCGACCACGCCCACGAAGTCGCTCTCCGCGCCGACCGGCAGCTGCAGGGCCACAGGGGTGGCGCCCAGACGCTCGCGGATGGAGTCGAACGACCCGTAGAAGTCCGCGCCGGTGCGGTCCATCTTGTTGATGAAGCAGATCCGGGGCACCTCGTACTTGTCGGCCTGGCGCCACACCGTCTCGGACTGCGGCTCGACGCCGGACACGGCGTCGAACACGGCGACGGCGCCGTCGAGGATGCGCAGGCTGCGCTCCACCTCGACGGTGAAGTCGACGTGGCCGGGGGTGTCGATGATGTTGATCCGGTGGCCGTCCCACTCACAGGTGGTGGCGGCCGACGTGATGGTGATGCCCCGCTCCTGCTCCTGGTCCATCCAGTCCATCACGGCGGCACCCTCGTGCACCTCGCCCATCTTGTAGGACCGTCCGGTGTAGTAGAGGATCCGCTCGGTCGTGGTCGTCTTGCCGGCGTCGATGTGCGCCATGATCCCGATGTTGCGGGTCAGGTGCAGGGGTACGTCTCGCTTGACCATGACTCCTACCAGCGGTAGTGGGCGAAGGCTTTGTTGGCCTCCGCCATCTTGTGGGTGTCTTCCCGGCGCTTGACGGTGGCACCGGTGTTGTTGCTCGCGTCGAGGAGCTCGTTGGCCAGCCGCTCGGAGATCGTGTGCTCCCGCCGCGCCCGGGAGTACTGCGTGAGCCAGCGCAGCGCGAGCGTGGTACCCCGGCCCTGGCGGACCTCGATTGGCACCTGGTAGGTCGCGCCGCCGACCCGTCGCGACTTGACCTCGAGCGCCGGCTTGACGTTGTCGAGGCCCTTCTTGAAGGTCTGGACCGGGTCTGCGCCCGTGCGCTCGCGCATGATCTCGAAGGCGTCGTAGACGATGCGCTCCGCCGTGGAGCGCTTGCCGTCCAGCATGATCTTGTTGATCAGCTGGGTGACGAGCGTGCTGTCGTGCTTGGGGTCGGCGTCCAGCTTGCGCTTCGGAGCGGGTCCTTTCCGCGGCATGTACCTACCCCTCCTTCTTCGCGCCGTACTTGGAGCGCGCCTGCTTGCGGTCGCGCACGCCGGAGGCGTCAAGCGCCGCCCGGACGACCTTGTAGCGCACACCGGGGAGGTCCTTCACACGGCCGCCGCGCACGAGCACGATGGAGTGCTCCTGGAGGTTGTGGCCCTCGCCGGGGATGTAGGCGGTGACCTCGATGCCCGTGGTCAGACGCACACGGCAGACCTTGCGCAGCGCGGAGTTCGGCTTCTTCGGGGTGGTCGTGTAGACGCGCGTGCAGACGCCACGACGCTGCGGAGACCCCTTGAGCGCGGGCGTCTTCGCCTTCTCCGCCTTGTCCTGGCGGCCCTTGCGAACCAGTTGCTGGATGGTCGGCATGCGGTGTCCTCAGTGCGTTCGGTCCGACCCACGGGGCCGGGCGTTCTGGAATAGTACGGCGGCGCAGCAATTCGGCGGTGATCGGCTCGGAGTGTTTCCCGCTGCGTTCCGCTGGGTCAGTGCGGCGACAACCGCGCGGCTTGGGCCGGCGGGCTGCACCGGAAGGGGTTCTCCGGTTGTGCCTCAGGCGGGGGGCATGCAGCGGGGACGTACACGAAAGAACCAGGAAAGCACACCCAAACTCGCCCGGGCGTCATCCAGGAACGGCCAGCCTACGTCGCCCCCCATCCACTGTCAACCGCCCCTCACGCCTGCAAGCCCGCACCTGCCTGCGGGGGGTGCAGGGCTTGCAGGTTTTTCGCCGACCAGCGGCACCACTGGCCCAGGTGCGAGGGCTGGCCGTCGGGGCGGTCGGAGGGGTTAAGGGTTTCCGACTACAAGCGGCACTACTGGCTGGAGGGGCGGGGC